>JAYVZU010000280.1:0-15340 GCA_043783075.1 Rhodanobacteraceae bacterium | reverse complement strand
CCCTCAATTCCAACATGAGGCGGGACTGGTTACGGTATCCCCGGCCACTGCGAGCGTCCGGCTCGCTACCCAACGAGCCAACGAAATTCTCGATGGCGATCTCGATCCGCTTTGCCATCTGGGTAGGTTTGAGAGGTGGTTTCTCGACGCGGAATGTCCTTATGAACTTCGAGAGTTAGGACTTCTCGAAGAAGATGCTTATGTGTTGGAGTATTCGGGGAAATCCGAGGGCGAAATCGGTAGTTGGGCTTTGGAACGCCTGAGAGCATTTGTCCTCGTGAATCGTCCCGACAGTCCGGTTGACTAATCAATCGACCATAGGCCGCTTCAGAGTCTGAGAATCCCCTAAAGTATCGGAGCGCCCCGTATAATCAAGTAGGCGATCTATGGATAAGACCCTTCGGAAGTTCACCAATCACGAGGACTTTCGCGCCGAAACCTACCGTTACTGGCACGGTCGTCCCGACTGGGAAATTTTCGAAGAAATCTCAAAGATGAGCCGAGATGCATACCGTGAGTGGTACAAGATGAGAGGAATCGTGCATGGAGAAGGATCAGCGCGATCTTTTACTCGCATTCAACGAGAAATCCGTTAGGTATTTGATCGTTGGCGGTTACGCTTTAGGTCGATATACAGAACCGCGAGTCACCAAAGATCTGGACGTTTTTGTTGATACTTCCGACGACAATGCTCAAAGGGTCTTCGCAGCCTTAGCAAGCTTCGGTGCGCCAGTTCAAGGATATGCGCCGTCTGACTTCCAAGACCCATATTCAGGTTTCCAATTCGGTGTTCCCCCCAGCCAGATAGATATCCTGCTAGCCATCAGCGCGCTAAGTTTCGAAGAAGCATGGGCAAGTAGCGTCCCGGGCTCCACGGGTGACGGTATCCCGGTTCGCTACATCTCACTCGATCATCTGATTCGCAATAAACTTGCAGCCGGTCGTCTTCAGGACCTGGCAGACGCCGATGCACTCGTCAAGGCAAAGGCAGCCAATCGCACAGCGGAGTAACCTAATCCCATGAGCGAACGCACAAACATTCCCGGCACCTCCCCTTACGAACCAGTCATCGGCTTTTCCCGCGCCGTCCGAGTCGGCCGGCACGTCATGGTCTCAGGCACCGGGCCGGTAGGCGCCGATGACCTGGGCGCAGCCGAGCAGACAGACCAGTGCCTGACGATCATCGCTGGCGTGCTTAAGCAAGCCGGCACCAGCTTCGAGCATGTCGTTCGCACGCGGATATACTTGACCGATCGCGAGGATTGGGAGGCGGTAGCGCGGGTGCATGGGAAGTTCTTTTCGATCGTCCGGCCCGCAGCCACGATGGTCATCGTGGCTGGGCTGATCGACCCGCGCTGGAAGGTTGAGATTGAAGTCGATGCGCTGATAACCGACGCCTCCACAGAGTAGCTCGGCCAGATTGGCCCGTAACGTGTTGAAATAGTTCGTGAGGAAATGTAAGACATGGCAAAGCTCTCCATCCGCGACCTGGACCTGACCGGGAAGCGAGTTTTGATTCGCGTTGACTTCAATGTTCCGCTCTCCAAAGACGAGACCCCGCGCATCCTTGACGACACGCGTATCCGTGAAACGATTCCGACGATTGAGTATGCCGTCCGCCGCAAAGCGAAGGTAATTCTTTGCTCGCACCTTGGACGTCCCAAGGGCAAAGTCGTTCCGGCGATGAGCCTGCGGCCCGTGGTCGACCGGCTGCGCGAGCTGCTGGACCATGTGCTCGGCGAGGACGAGAACGTCGGCTTTGCGCCCGACTGTGTCGGTGACGTGACGCGCGAGATCGTCATGAATCTGGAGCCCGGCCAGACGCTGCTGCTCGAGAATCTCCGCTTTCACGCAGAAGAAGAAGCAAATGAGCCCGCGTTCGCCAAGCAGCTTGCTTCTCTGTGCGATGTCTATGTGAACGACGCGTTTGGCAGCGCGCACCGCGCTCATGCGTCGACCGAGGGGATTACACACTTCGTCTCGCAGTCGGCGGCCGGATTGCTGATGGAGTCGGAGTTAAAGCATCTGGGCAAGGCGCTTACGGAGCCGGATAAGCCGTTTGTGGCGATCATCGGAGGGGCGAAGGTCTCGGATAAAATCACGGTGATTGAGAGTCTGATGAACAAGGCCAATGCAATCCTGATCGGTGGCGGAATGGCCTATACATTCCTGCGCGCACAGGGCCAGACGACAGGCAAATCACTGGTCGAAGAGGACAAGATCGACGTTGCCAAGGCGGCATTGGTGGAGGCCGAGAAGCGCGGCATCAAGTTCCTGCTGCCAATCGATCACCTCCTTGCAGACCGCTTCGATCCGAAGGCCAATGTGACATTGTTTGAGGGCCACGGGCCATTCCCAGCCCAACTGATGGGTCTGGATATCGGGCCGAAGACGGAGAAGCTTTTCGCCGCTGAGATCGCCGAGGCGCAGACCGTGCTGTGGAACGGGCCGATGGGCGTCTTCGAATTTACGGCGTTTGCGCATGGCACGAACGCGATCGCCAAGGCCGTTGCAAAGAACGAAGACGCAACGACAATTGTGGGTGGTGGAGATTCAGTCTCCGCGATCCACAAGTCGGGCTTCGCGGACAAAATTACGCATATCTCCACCGGTGGTGGCGCTTCGCTGGAGTTCCTGGAGGGCAAAGTCCTTCCCGGAGTCGAGGCCCTTACCGAGAAGTAGTAACCAACCTATAAAAGAGACCGAGAGAGATTCCTGATTTACCTATGCGTAAACCGATCATTGCTGGCAATTGGAAGATGTACAAGACTCCCGCGCAGTCGTTAGCTTTCCTAACAACATTCCTCCCGCTAGTAGCGGACCACACCCGCGACGAGATATTGCTGTTCCCGACGATCACCTCGCTGGGAACAGCGTTAGAGACGGTCGCCGGAACGAACGTCAGTGCCGGCGCACAGACCATGCACTGGCTGAACGAAGGCGCCTATACCGGGCAGACTTCGCCGGCGATGCTGACCAGCATAGGTTGCAGCCACATCCTGCTGGGCCACTCCGAGAGCCGCATGTACGCGCAGGAGACGGACGAGATCGTGAACCTGAAGCTGAAAGCCGCGCTAAATCATAGCCTAACCCCAGTTGTCTGTGTGGGTGAGTCGCTGGAGAAGCGACAGGCCGGACTTACCGCAGCCGTGCTGCGCTGGCAGATTGCCTGTGCGCTGAACGGTATGATGCCAGAGATTTCAGGCCCGATTGTGATTGCTTATGAACCAATCTGGGCGATCGGCACCGGCGTCACTGCGTCGCCAGATCAGGCCCAGGAAGCTCACGCGATAATCCGCAATGAGGTAGCAGCGATTCTTGGCGAAGAGATGGCGCAGGCGATGCGCATTCTTTATGGCGGGTCCGTAAAGCCAGAGAATGCCGCGATGCTCATGGCGCAACCAGACATTGACGGCGCACTGGTGGGCGGCGCGAGTCTCGATCCAGTGGGATTCTCACGAATCGTAAACTACAAGTCGGTCTGAGCGATCTAGCGGACTACGCCGGCCTGATCCATAGGCCAGTATACGAAGGCGGCTTTGCCATAGATCAAGCCACGTTCGACGGGGCCAAAGTCACGGCTGTCGCTCGAGATGGAGCGATGGTCGCCCATAACAAAGAACTCGTTCGTAGGGATCTTCATCTCGGGCTGCGAGCGGTCGTCCGTAAACCGCGCCGGGACGTAAGCCTCTTGCAGTGCAATTCCGTTCACGATGACCCGCCCGTGGTCGATCGCTACACGGTCTCCTGGCAGGCCAATGACGCGCTTGATGTAGCTTTTGCTGTGGTCGCGCGGATACTGGAAGACGACTACATCTCCGCGTTCCACATTGCCAACCCGGAAGGCTAACTTGTTGATGAAGAGGCGGTCCTGATCCTCGAGGTTGGGAAGCATCGATGTGCCCTCAACCCGGACCGGTTGATACAGAAAGATGATGATGAAGGCCGAGACGCCGATGGAGAGCGCGAGGTCGCGAATCCAGGAACGCATGCCGACCAGCGGATGCACCGAAAGGGGCGTCGATACCGGCTGCTGTACGGCCTCGGGTTGCGTCTCGACTTGCTGGGTTGGCTCTATCAACTTGCGGGTCCTGCCTTCAATGGTATCCAAATCTCTACAAGTCCGGTCCCGGTGCTGGGATCAAACGCCTCGGTATATCTCTCGAAGTTTGGCTCTACTTCCAGAGTACAGCCGGAAGTGGGCAGCCACTCGGCAAAGATTGCGCGCCATGTTTCGGGCAGGCCGGAGATGTGGCCAGAGTGCGAGAAAACTGCGAAGATTTTGCGGGGTATTTCGACGGCAGTCAGCGCGTCGGGAACAAATTTTGAACCCGCCACCTAGACTCCGCAAAGATAGTCAAATGAACCATCAGCGCCATAGTTGTAGCAGACTCCGTAGGTGGCAGTTCCAGATTTGGCCGGTATACTGGCGGTGTACGGCACGAAGCGCCGCCAAAGTGCGGGGATCTGATTTTTGGTTTTCTGGTTATACCGATGCGCCAGACCAGCCACGAGAATCCGCTCCGAGTCTGCGAATCGGGGTACGTTTGGGGTGAATTGCATCGATTGCCTCGGCTGCGATTTTCTGGTGATACGGACGGAGCACTGCTCTTCCGCTAGACGAGCAGAAAGAATAATCGCACATTTTGGAGTCGGCCGATCCAGCCAGGTAGGTCGGAAGACCTCAATTCTGCCCTAAATACGCCGTTCTGCGTTCCGGTGTGTATTTGTGACCCATTTTGCAATACCGGCAAAAAATGTTTCGTGCACAACAAAAGCAGCATAGGGCTAGAATGGGATGGTAATGGTGCAAAAACAATATGGCCACCCTCACAATGACTGAACTGCAATCGTCCGACAAGCCGGAACGGGCCGAAAAACCGGGGGCCGGACGCAGCAGCAACGATCTATCCTCGCTGACAACTGAAAGCCCGAACGCGGCTTCGCAGGGTCTAGACACCAAGAGCGCGCTTGAGATCGCACGGATCATCAACCACGAAGACTCAAAGGTTGCGACCTCCGTCAAGAAGGCCCTGCCAGAGATCGCAATCGTGATCGATACGGTGGCACGTTCGTTGCGGGATGGCGGCCGACTGATCTATGTGGGTGCAGGTTCCAGCGGGCGCATTTCCTCGCTCGATGCCAGCGAATGCCCTCCAACATTTTCTACCGCGCCATCGCAGGTGCAGTACATTATGGCCGGTGGCCCCAAGGCTTTGGCCTCGGCGTCGGACGTGAACGAAGACTCGCCGGAGATTGGCCAGCGTGACATTGCCCGCCGCCGCCCGACGCGCAAAGATATTGTGATCGGAGTCTCGGCAAGCGGACGCACTCCGTATGTGGTTGGAGCGGTTGAATATGCGAGGGCTCGCGGTGCGAAGACCGCCTGCGTGACCTGCAACGAAGACACTCCACTGGCAGACGTTTCGGACACCACGATTGTGGTCGATGTAGGTCCGGAAGTCATCTCGGGTTCAACGCGCATGAAGGCCTCGACCGCACAGAAGATGATCCTGAACATGATCACGACGGGCGCGATGACCCGGCTGGGTTATGTGTACGACAACCTGATGGTGAACGTACACATGAAGAACGCGAAGCTGGTAGAACGCGGGATTCGGGTGTTGATGCATGTCTGCCAGATTGATCGCGATACGGCGATTCGGACCATCAAGTCCGCTGGCAAGTCGATTCCGATTGCAGTCGTCATGCTCAAGGCGAATGTCGACAAGATGGAAGCGGTTCGACGGCTCGCGAAGTCGGACGGCAATGTTCGGTTGGCGATCGACGACTCACGGCTCGAACTGTAGCGCACGCCACTCTGAAAAGAAGAGTCTATGTCGGTAGGCGTTACATCAGTCCGATTTTCTGAGGAGAACTCTGCGGCCGGAGCATGGTGGACCTGTGCCGCTTCAGGCTGCATCTCCCTCCCTCTGCTCCTGCTTCGAAGGTTGGGCTGGATGCAGCCTCAGATACCTGGAACACTCGGACACGCACTCGTTCTAGTCGATTTGCTCGCACTCGCCGGAGGAGTAATTGCCTGGATGTATCTCGTAGTGGGTGGGATTTGGCACCCAATTCCCCAGGAATACAGAGATGGAATTACTCATTTGAATCTGGACCCCAAAGAGGCTAGTCCACCACCTGAGACTTCTGATTCCCGGCACTACTCCTTCAAGCTTCTAGATCTTGACGCTGACCGGACAGAGGAAGACAGGTTGGTCGATTCGAGTCAGATTGAGGTTCGAGATGAGATTGAATGGGGAAAAATGTTGCTTACCACTGCTTGCGTGGCCCTGAGTGGGGTTCTTGCGTTTGGAGTGGCCTACTAAGTCTCCGCTTTCCGTGACGCTGGATTTCCATCTCTGGTCCCTCGGAATCTATATCGCCAATAATTCACACAGGGTTCGTCCGTAAAATTGAGACATGGACAAGTTTGTAGTGCGCGGGGGCAATCCCCTGTTGGGTACGATTAAGGTTTCCGGCGCGAAGAATTCGGCGCTTCCCTGTATGGCAGCAGCGATTCTGACCGAGGATGAGCTGATCCTCGAAAACATTCCGCAGGTGCATGACATTGAGACGGAGCGCAAGCTGCTGGAGAGCATGGGCGGCGAAGTGCAGCTGGGCTACGGCCGGGCGCAGCACCGCACCCACATCAAGTGTGCCGTGCTTTCGGACCCCGTGGCTAAGTATGAGATTGTAAAGACGATGCGGGCGAGTTCGCTGGTTCTGGGGCCGCTGATTGCACGCACCGGCATGGCTCGGGTGGCGATGCCGGGTGGCTGTGCCATCGGCGGACGGCCGATCGACCTGCACCTGAAGGCGCTGGAAGCGATGGGTGCCACGATTACGCAGGATCACGGCTACCTTGAGGCACGGTCGCCGAACAACGGTGATTCGCCCCTCAAGGGCGCGCACATCGTCTTCGACAAGATCACGGTGACCGGCACAGAAGATATTCTGATGGCGGCCGTACTAGCCGAGGGCGAGACGATTCTCGAAAACTGCGCACGTGAGCCGGAGGTAACGGACCTTGCCGCGCTGCTGATCGCCATGGGGGCGAAGATTGAGGGCGCCGGAACTTCGACCATGAAGATCCAGGGTGTATCCAAGCTGCATGGCGCTCGGTACCGCATCAATCCCGATCGTATTGAGGCTGGGACGTTCCTGTTGGCAGGCGCGATCTCTGGCGGCGACCTGATCGTGGATGGCTGCGACCCGTCACACCTGAGCGCTTTGCTCGCAAAGATGGAGCAGTGCGGGGTTCGTATGGATGTTGGAAAAGAACACATACGGGTGCGCTCCGAGGGCAAGCTGAAGGCGGCGGACATTTCGACTGAGGAGTATCCGGGCTTCCCTACCGACATGCAGGCGCAATACATGGCGCTGGCGACTCAGGCTGAAGGCACCACCATTGTGACCGAAAACATCTTCGAGAACCGGTTTATGCATGTGCAGGAGCTGAACCGGATGGGCGCAAATATCAGCGTGCAGGGCCGTACGGCCACGATCCGAGGCGGCACACAGCTACAGTCGGCGGCGGTCATGTGCTCGGACCTGCGGGCTTCGGCGTCGCTGGTGCTTGCGGCACTGGTCGCTGACGGCGAGACGATTCTGGACCGGGTGTACCACATCGACCGTGGCTATGAGCGCATCGAAGAGAAGCTACGCGGCGTCGGCGCGCAGATTCGCCGTATGGGTGACGTCTTCGGAAAACGGTAGGGTCTGATGGTCTAACGGCCATTTACATCTGACGTTCACACGGGGTTCAACATTTCGTAATGGTTCCGGCTGTAGCTTGCAGACTATGCTAAAACTTATTTGGACTCCCGTGTGGAAGACTCTCTCCGCGCTTATCTTCGTTTTCTTCTGCGCCAGTCTGCACGCCCAGTACGACAACGGAAGTCTGGTCGGAACGATCAAGGACAGCAGCGGCGCTCCGATAGCTGGTGCGCAGGTCACAATCACAAGCGATGCTACCTCGCTTGTCACGCAGGCAAAAACCAGCGGGTCCGGCGACTACGAGGTCCCGTCGCTCAAGGTCGGCTCGTACAGCATTTCGGCAACTGCGACCGGCTTTGCGACCGCTCAGGCCAAGAACATCACCATCTCGGTTGGCGGGCGTACCCGCATCGATCTTGGACTGAAGGTGGGTGCGGCTTCAACTACCGTTGAAGTTTCCGACGTGCAACTCCAGCTTGAGACCGAGACCAGCGAGCGCGGCCAGACCATAACCAACTACCAAAGTGAGGCGTTCCCGCTGGTGAGCCGTAACTACTCTGACCTGCTGGCGCTCATGCCGGGTTCGCGCCAGGCCCCCTCGTCGGCGACAACAAGCTCGATTAATTCGCTCACTCGTGCGGGATCGTACAACGTGAACGGCCAACGCAGCATGTTCAACAACTTCCTGCTCGACGGTCTGGACAACAACGCCTATGGCGAGAGCAACCAGGGTTTTGACAACCAACTCATCGCAGTTCCGCCGGACTCCGTAGCGCAGTTCCAGGTAGTAACGAACAATGAGTCGGCAGAGTATGGCCGGTCTTCGGGCGCGACAATCAACGTTGCGTCGAACAGTGGAACGAACAAGTTCCACGCAACTCTGTATGAATTCCTCCGCAACACTGCATTGAACGCCCCGGGATTTTTCAAGCCGCTAACTGTTGGCAGCACGGGGATTACGACACCGTTCAAGAAGCCAACCCTGAATCGCAACCAGTACGGCGTCAACTTCGGCGGCCCCATCCTGAAGGACAAACTGTTCTTCTTCCTGGACTATGAGGGCTTTCGCCAAACTCTGAAGCCGCTGAGCGTTCTGACTCTGCCGACGCAGAATGAGCTGAACGGCATTCTCGTCGTTCCCGTAAAGAATGCCACCACGGGCACTACCTATGCAGCGGGAATGCCGATCCCGACGGCCGCAATCAACCCTCTGTCGCTGCAGATTATCAGCTACTTCAAGCAGATTCAGTCTGCGCTACCGGTCTCCGGTCTGGCCACGACGGGTCTTGCGTCCGCCGATTACGCCGTCCAGGTTCCATTTACCGACCACGCCGACAAGGGCGATTTGCGCTTTGACTGGCAGATCAATCCGTCCAGTTCGGCATTCCTCCGGATCAGCGATCGCAAGGAAAATGGCGTCAACTTTCCGTCGATTCCCATTCCGTTGGACGGCCAGACGAACGGCAAAATCCGCATTCTGGACCAGCAGATTGCGCTTGGTTATACCCACCTCTTCGGTTCAAACAAGGTTCTGGACGCGCGCCTCGGTTTGGATCGAACCAAAGCTGGCAAATATAACCTCTCGATTGGCAACACAGCGTTCAACAATATTCCGGGACTCCCGACCAGCAATGCCGTTGTGGCGGGCGGTCTTCCATCCATTGGCATCACTGGCTTTACGGGTATTGGCCGTCAGGGCACGAACCCCCAGTGGCAGGATCCTGCGCTGGTCGATCCGAAAGTGAACTTTACCTGGGTCAAGGGGAAGCACTCGATGAAGTACGGCTATGAGTTTGAACGCATCTGGATGGCGGTAAACGACAACAATCCGCTGTACGGATCGTTTACCTTTGGCGGCGGCTACTCAAACGGCGGCGGCTCCACCGTCTCCGATACCTACTGGGCCGACTTTCTGTTCGGCACGACCAGCGCTTATTCGCTCGCTAACTACTTCGTCGCCCACCTGACACAAAATAATCACAGCCTATACGCCCAGGACGACTGGCATGCCCTCCCCAACCTCACTCTAAATATCGGCCTGCGCTGGGAGTATGGCTCACCGTACGGCGAACTGTACAAGAACGTGTCGAACTTCGACCCAACCACGCAGACCGTGCTGACGACTTCTCCTGGAGCCGTTGCTGGCAACGGGATCACCCCGTTTGCGGGCGGCGGAACCTATGGCAAAACGTTGGTCAATCCGGATTACACGGACTTTGGTCCACGCCTCGGCTTCTCCTACTCTGCCAACTCGAAGACGGTTCTCCGCGGCGGCTTTGGGATCAGCTACGCTCACTACACACGCGCTGGTTCGGGCGATATCCTTGCGATCAATGCTCCGCAGGCGCAGTTCGCTTCGGTAACACAGATCGCCCCGACGACTACCAACAAGTGCTCCACGCCGCTGCCAGCGCAGATTATTGCGGTTGGTGCGACAGCTCCTTCCTGCTACTCGACCGCCGATCAGGGCTATCCGAGCGGCTTGGTGACCAGCTTCAACAAGGCAACGGACAACATCACCTACATCCCGAAGGACACCAAGGATAGCTATGTTGAGAGCTACTTCTTGAGCATTCAGCGGACTCTGTTCAAGAATGCGCTGTTGGATGTGGCGTATGTCGGCAACCACGGCCTGAAGCTGCAGGGCTTCTTGAACGCGAACCAGAAGAATCCTTCGCTTGGCTTCGCGCGGCCCTATGGCAACTGGCCTTCGGACATCACGGAGGCGTTGAACGGGTTCTCGTCAAACTTCAACTCGCTGCAGGTGAAGTATGAGCAGCGGCTGGCTGGCGGGCTGACGATGTTGAACTCGTTTACCTGGGAGCACTCGCTGGATAACGCCAGCGCTTCCCTCGAGGCCAACACGCCGTCGCCGCAGGATGGCAACAATATCCGCGCGGACTACTCCCAGTCAGACTACAACCTGCCGGTCGCCGACATTCTGAGCCTGGTGTATGAAGCTCCGTTCGGCCGCGGTCGTCGCTTCCTGAACAACACCAACCCAGTTGTCGAAGGTGTCCTGGGTGGTTGGCAGATCAGCGCAATCAACAGCATGCAGGCCGGAACACCGTTCAACATCACCTACAACCCGAACAGCGCGCAGGCTCTTTCACCGCAGATTTCGGCGACCTTCCGCGGAGCCAATGCCTACCGTCCCAATAAGGTCCCGGGCGTTGCTGTGACGCAGGGACGCAACAATCGCGCGGCCAACACGGGCTTCGTAAATTACGTCAACTTCGCTGCATTCGTGCTGCCTCCCATCAAGGATGCAGCGGGCAGCGTGTTGAGCCCGTTCGGCAACTCGAGTCGCAATCCAGGCCGTTCACCGGCCTTCTACCAGACCGACCTGGCGCTGAACAAGAAGTTCTCAACGCCGATCGATGGCCTGAAGGTCGAATTCCGGACCGAGTTCTACAACGTCTTCAACCACACCAACCTATACCTGCCGGGCACTATCAGCGGTACCCAGGGTACGACGACCCAGACGATTGGAACCGGTGGCTCAGTGGCCCTCGGAAACATCGTGGGCGGCGTACCGACGGGCGGCGGACAAGTCACCAGTACGTTCGAACCGCGCATCATTCAGTTCGGTTTGAAGGTACTTTACTAACTAACCAATGCAAAGCAAGAAAAGCCCCGGCAGGTTGCCGGGGCTTTTCTGTTGCACTGCGGTTGAGTTAAAAGGTCAGCTTGACGCTGCCCTGGAAGACTCTTGGGTTGGTCGGGAAGCTGACCTGACCGAAGGTAGCCGAGGTGATCGCTCCGCCACCGCCGCCGAAGTTGGGGTGGTTCAGAACGTTGAAGCCTTCGAGGCGGAACGCTGCCGCAAAAGTATCGTAGATGGGGAAGATACGCGAGATCTGCGCGTCCATGTTGAAGGCCGGTGGGGCTCGGAAGGAGTTGCGACCTACGTTTCCGTAAGTTCCGAAGGCCGAGCAACCGTCGAATGGAGCGACGCAGCCCGCCGTCGTGGTGACCTGCTGAAACGCCGCTGGATTAATATGGCCTCGGTTCGCGATTCCTGTCCCCTGATAGTACTTCGTGTTCAGGTACACGGGAACGCCAGGGAGCAGGTTGGGACGGTCATTGTTGATTGCAGTAAGCGAGTTATCCTGACCCGACGTAACGTTCTGCGGGCTTCCGCTCAAGATACCGATCCGGGGTGCAAGTTCCCAGTTGTTGACAAGAAGTCTTGCGTACCGATTGCCCAACGGAAAGGCACTCTTGGCGATGATGACGAGGTTCTCGATATTGCGGTAGTCCGAACCACACGGGCCATAGTCGAGCCGCGGCTGATCTGGGTTTTCGACAGGCGTTCCGGTGATGTCGCCAGCACCATCCGCCATGTTCAAGCACTTGGACCAGGTCCAATTGGCTAAAACGCTCAGCGTGGTTGACAGGCGATGATTAACCGAGGTGATGAGACCGTTGTAGTTAGCCGTGGCCGTGTCACTTACCAATACCGAGCCGCCGCCACCACCCAGATACTGGTTACCACCATGGTCGAGTCCTGTGGTCGTTCCAGGCACAAGTTGCGTCAATTTGAAACGTTGGCTTTGATTGCCGGTTGTGGAGCAATTTTTCCCAGCCGCACCGGCAGTCTTGCCCTTGGCCGCCGGCCCGGTTAGAACGACGCCCGCGCAACCCGTGCCACCAGCGCCCCATACTCCGGGAACGAAAACTGCCGGATTCAAAGGATAGCCAATCGGAGCGTGACGCGTTCCGTTGCCGATGTAGTCGAGTTGGACCTGCCAGCCACGGCCAAACTCGTGTTGGATGCTGGCCGTGTATTGAATGGTGTATGACGGATGATACTGAGTTCCGAAGGCGATGAACTGACCCTGCGCCGGAAACACAGCACTGGATGGGGTCGGGATCAGCGGTTGTGGATAGGGACTCACGTTTGTGCCGCCAACTTGGCTGCAACCCACACCCGTGCCGCCAACTAACCAGGGATTGCTGTAGCAAATCTGGCCGGAGGTGCTTGGGCTGCTCGCCGTCGCAAAAGGAGGATTCTGCGTGACCCGTTGCCCGGTGAAGAAGTTTACCTCGTCGTAGATTAGTTCAGCGCCCGCGCGAATTACAGTTTTGCCGTTACCAATTGGATCAAAGGTTAGTCCCACGTTAGGCGAGAACTGCATCGGAGAGTTCTTAGTGAATTGACGCGAGACGCCGGTATCGCCGTAGAAGCTCGAACCAGCAGGCGCGGTCGGATACTTCGAACTGATTTTTCCCGCGATGAAATCGACCATGCTGAAAGTCGAACCACGATTGAAGTAGTCCACCGGCATAAACTGCGGAGACCAGCGAATACCAGCAACCAGCGTCAAACGCTTCGTTGCGTGATATGTGTCTTGGACATACAGGCTGGGGATGGGTCCGCGCAGGGCATTCTGCTGTTGCTTGCTCTGTGAGAAGGCGGATGCGGCTCCCAAAAGAAAGTCGAGATTGGAGTCGCCGATAGTGCCTCCGCCACCCGGGCCGCTCCCGCTATATTGGCCGTTCACTGTCCAGTTGCCATTCGATTGGAATGCGCCCACGATATTGAGTTGGTTCAGTACGTATTCCCCACCGAAGACTAGCTGGTGTTTACCGTGTAGAAAGGTCACGTCGTCCGCTAAGGAGAGTGAATTGTCGTTGTAATGTCCCGGCGCGCAGGTTCCGCAGTAGGTACTGAATTTTCCTGTAACTACAGTTTGGAATCCCGTCGGCACGGTGCAAGAGACCGTGATGCCAAGCGTACAGGCATTAATGCCCGGAGCCGAAGCGCGGAGATTGTAGCGCCGCACAACGGTAGCGTGAGAAGAGTTGACCAGATGCGGGGTAATGGTCCAGTCTTCGCCGATTGTTGCGCTTTGAACTCGCTGATAGTTGCCCGGTGCAGGCGTCGCTAACAGGATATTAGTGGGAGAAAAGAACGATGGTGCCTGATACCCGTCCAGGAAATAGCGGCCATACAAGTGATGCTTGGAGCTGATCGTGTAATCCACGCGGGTCACGAATTCCTTGTCGTATATCTGCACAGGGATTGCGTATTGGACGACGCCGCAATTGTTCGTATCAACCGCCGGGTTGATAGTGGGAAGGTACGCCAAAAGCTTTGTCGCTGCTGGATTTTGCTCGGCCAGGAATTGCGAAACAGGTACGCTTCCCGGGCCGTACTTGTTGCCTACGAGGACGCCGCCGGTAATTGGATCGACAAGCTGTGTGTAGGTTGTGTTGCATGCGCCCGGTGTTGTGTTCGTGGATCCCGCCGGGTGCGCGGGGGTGGAGCCGGGTGTCGCAACTGGGTCCGTCACGGAAAAATCCCCAGCTAGATTCGCAGCTGTTGGCACTCGTGCGGTCGTCGATCCGGAGCTCGCCTTGCTTTCGAGGAATTGATATCCCGCGAAGAAGAACAATTTGTCCTTCCCGTTGAAAAGGTGCGCGATGCGAACCGGCCCCCCAAACGTTCCGCCATACTGGTTCTGGTGGAGTTTGTCCTTGCCGCTTCCGGGGCCATTTGGCGGTACTACTCCGAATGCGGTCGCATTGATGTAATTGTTTCGGATGAACTCAAACACCGAGCCATGGAACTTGTTCGTGCCCGAGCGGGTCACAACGTTGACCAGACCACCCGAGTGCATACCATCCTGCGCGCCCAGTGCAGTCGATTCCACGCTGAACTGTGCGATCGCGTCGGGGAACGGAAAGGGGGCGTTTCCGTTCGACATATAGTCGTTGTTGTCGCCACCGTCCAACCGCCACATGGTGGTGTTGCCGTTGCCACCGGCGATCGAGACAGAGATCGTCTGGTAGGAGTATTTACTGCCGGTAAAGTCGCCACCAGGTGCGGGTGTGGAACCGCCCGAAAGGGAGAGCAGGCCGGTGATCTGGCGGGCGTTGGAGTTGAGCGGGATTTCCGTGACATCCTGCTGGTCGATCGTCTGCTTGAACGAGACATCCTCGGTCTGCAGTGCGAGGCCTTCAGCCTTCACTTCAATCTTCTGGTCAGCGCTACCGATCGTCAATTGGACGTTCGCCGAGATATTGCTTCCGACTTCGAGGACGTTTCCAGTCTTGATGTACGTCTGGAATCCGGGCGACGCGACAGTAAGGGTATACGTTCCGATATCGATATTTGGGAAGGCGAAGCTGCCGCCATTGTTGCTCTGCGCACTGCGATCCACGTTCGTTAAAATGTTATGGATTGTGACATTAGCGCCCGGGATGATTGCTCCCGTGGGGTCAGACACGCTGCCTTGAATTGTGCCCGTTCCGGCGACTTGAGCAGAACAGAATGACGCCGCAAGGAACAGAAGGATGGCCGACAAGGCTCGCGAACAAGCTGCGAACCGCTTGGTGGCTGGTTGAATCTCGTGCATGGACTGCCTCCGCGAATGATTCGAACATGCTCTTTCAGTACCTCCCCGAGGCTAACCCGGTTAGATTGCTCCAAGTTGGGATGGCAGGGTGGGAACCATAATTTGTGCAGTGATCAAGCGCGCCTATCAAACGCTTTTGTGACGTCGACTGTCAAGAGAGGTCCAACCACAGAAAGAAATGAAAGACGCAGCAATCTATGAAATCTCGAAGTACAGTGATAGATTCGAGGTGGAAACAGTAACAATACAGGAAC
>JAYVZU010000279.1:0-5100 GCA_043783075.1 Rhodanobacteraceae bacterium | reverse complement strand
GTCCCGACCCGCGCTGCAGTAGCTCATGCGCGTTGTGGAAGGCGTGGAGCGCGAAGTCGAAGATACCGCCGCACATGGGTTCGCCGTCGACATAGACGTGCGCCTCGTCGAGGTGCCAGCCGCGCACGCGAACAAAGAGCACTGCGGGTTTCTCGATTAGCTTGTAAGACTTTCCGGTCTTCTCATCCGTGAACGCAATCGTCCGGCGGACGGCGTCGCGCAGGTTGATCTGGCCTTCGATGAGGTTGTTCCAGGTCGGGGTGGTGGAGTCTTCAAAGTCCGCCATATAGACGCGGGAACCCGAGTTCAACGCGTTGATGACCATCTTGCGGTCTACAGGGCCAGTGATCTCGACGCGGCGATCGAGGAGGTCTACAGGTAGTGGCGCGACGGTCCACTCGGCATCGCGGATTGCCTGAGTCTCAGGCAAGAAGTCGGGTCGCTCCCCGGCATCGAGCCGTTCCTGACGAGATACGCGGGCAGCGAGAACTTCTTTGCGGCGGATGCGGAAACTGCGCTCCAGGCCGACAGCGAAGGCTACGGCTTCAGGGGTCAGGATGGCGGAGAAGTGTTCGGGGACGGCTGCGCGAAACTCCACGCCTTCTATTGCTAAAGTCATTGTTCAACCTCTCTTAGCGCCTTGGACGGCGTCATTTGGGACATCAAATATGCAAAACGTAGGCGTACAGCAGGGCAAGGCAGCCGACAACGGTGACTAGCAGGATGCTGTGTTTCAGGGTAAATCGAAAGAGCTGCGACTGGTCTTGCGTTGACATACCGGTGGCAGCGGCAGCGACGGAAATAGTCTGCAGACTGATCATCTTGCCCATCACGCCACCGACGGAGTTGGTTGCGGCAATAAGGATGGGATCGAGACCGAGGCGGGTCGCGGTCACAACCTGCAGGTTGCCGAAGAGCGCATTGGCAGAGGTATCCGACCCGGTGAGAAAGACTCCGAGCCAGCCGAGGATTGCGCTGAAGAATGGAAAGATGACTCCGGTAGAGGCGAAGGCCATTCCATAGGTGGATGTTGCTCCAGAATAGTTCAGCAGAAACGCCATGGCGAGGACCGATGCCACCGTCACGGTGGGCAGGAAGAGTTGGCGGCAGGTCGAAAGGATGACCGAAGCAAATTGGCCGGGGCTCACTCGAAGCGCGAGGGCCGAGAGCAGCGTCGCAACCATGCAGGATGTGCCGGAGGCCGAGAGCCAGTTGAAGCTGTAAATCGCGTGATAGGGCGAAGGCGTCGAAGTGATGGGCGGCATCCGCAGCACGAGGTCGTGCAGCATAGGCCACTGGAAGTTATAGCTGAAAAGATTGAGCTGATTCTGGAAGGGTTTGAAGCCCCACAGCAGGACGCAGATGACCAGCAGACCGTATGGCATCCAGGCGTAGAGGACTTGCGCCGTACTCACCTTTGGGACCTTGGTGTCGGAGGCAGGTTCAGAGGATTCGTGTAGGAAGAGGTCGCCATCCCGGGGCTTCCAAAAGCGTGTTACGCCGATGAGCGCGACCATCGTGACGAGGGCCGAGAGAATGTCTGTGAGCTGCGGCCCGACGAAGTTGGACATGAGGTATTGGGTAGTCGCAAACGACACCCCGGCGACCAGTGCAGGGAGCCAAGCTCCCTGTAGCGCTGGAATTCCGCCAATCGCCAGAACCAGATACGCGGGGATGAAGAGGGACACCGGTGCGCAGAGACGGCCAGCGGCTCCGCTGAGTTTGTCCAGCGGGAGACCTGTGATTCCGGCAAGCGTCACGATTGGGATTCCGATCGAACCGAATGCTACCGGTGCAGTATTGGCCAGCAAGCAGATGGCAGCAGCCCGCAACGGAGGGAATCCAAGCCCGGTCAGCATCGCGGCGGCTACAGCGACGGGTGTTCCGAAGCCGGAAGCGCCCTCAATGAACGCGCCGAAGGCGAAGGCAATCAGCAGGGCCTGCATACGACGGTCGGAGGTGAGGCGACCGAGGGATTCCTTGATGATTTCAAACTTGCCCGTGTCGACCGTAAGGCGAAACAGCGCAATGGCCCAGAAGACGATCCACGAGATGGGGAACAGTCCAAACGCCGCGCCGTGGGCTGCAGAGCTGAGAGCCAACGGAAGCGGCATATGATAGCCGACCACTGCGAGGACAAGGCTGATAGAGAGGCCCGCAAGACCCGCTATCCACGCGGGTTTCCGCAAGACGCCCAGCAGGAGCAATAGGGTAAAGATGGGCACCGCTGCGATGAGCGCAGAGATGGGGAGGTTATTGCCGAACAGGAAGTATGTCTGACTCCACATAGAATTGGGCAACTCTTTCGCGGCGCGGAAGTTTGATGCCCGATTCTATACGGCAGACATAGGTCTAGGGCAACTGCGTCGCGGGAGGTGCAGCCGGCGCGGCGGCAGGAGCCTTCGCGACAGGGCCAAAGTTGGTCGTCAGGTATTCGCTGATCGAATCAAGTTCATCGTCTGTAGCGCTAAGCCCCTTCGAGACCATGTTGTCGAGGATGGAATTCCACTGGTCCTTGGTGTGGTGCTGTGAAGTCCAGACGTTGGACGCATGGCAGGTGGTGCAATTCTTCAAGGCGATATCCTTGCCTTTTCCTTCCGGAAGGGCGTTCGCAGCCGGAGCTTGTGGCGAGACGTCGGAGATCACAGCAAGACTTTCCGCCGAGAAAACTCGCTGGACGAGCGCCGTTGGCACAGCGTTGGCCTTCGCATGCACTGCGGTCGCGGGATACAGAACTGCACAGCCGACCGCTCCGGAGAGCAGAATGGGGAGAATAACACTGCGGTGCAAATGCATTCGGAAGCTCCTGGCGGCTATCGATATTTCGGAAGCCTGTATCTTAGACACTATTTCAACCCTATTGTTTCGCATCTCCACCGCCGACTGCAACCCGAATAAGTTGCAGCCGGCGCGGCTGAGCCAAAACACTACTTCGCGAGCGCGAATGCAGTAATCCTGTCATCGGATATTGGATCGTTGAGGAACGTTCCGCCAGCAGAGGCAATCACGACATACTGCTTGCCGTCTGGTGCCTTGTAGGTGGATGGGACGGAGTGGGCTGCGGCCCCAAGCTTCGACTGCCACAGCTCGGCACCAGTCTTGGCATCAAGGCGCGGAAACGCGCGTCGTCGGTTGCTCCGATGAAGACCAGACCACCAGCCGTTGCAATGCTGCCTCCAATGTTGGGACGGCCCGTATTCTGCAGAGCGGCGGGAAAGGAATCCGTGACGCCGAGCTTCACCTTCCACGCGACCTTGCCGGTTTTGACGTTGACAGCATAGAGGTTACCCCAGGGCGGAAGCTGGCACGGAAGCCGCTTGTCCGGATCCCAGAAGCGCCCACCGACCGATCCGCCCATTCTGTAGGGGTACAGTCCGTCTGTCGCTGGCACGAGCCCTTCCAGCTGGGCGAGGTCCTGACTCTTCACAAACATATAGCCCAGCGACGGGTTGAACGACGCGCCGCCCCAGTTGACGCCGCCAATAGCGCTAGAGCCTGTTAGGAACTTTGTACCTTATTAGATTCCTTGCTGGACCTGTTGTTATGTCCAGCATAGAAGGATGGGTCTCAAGGGTCAGGTTGGTTATCCAAGCGATGTGACGGATGAGGAGTGGGCGTTCGTGCTGCCGTATTTGCTGCTGTGCCGCGAGGACAGTGCGCAGCGGAAGTACGATTTGCTGGCTGTGTTCAACGCGGTCCGGTATGTGGCGCGGACGGGTGGCCAGTGGCGTTTTCTGCCCAACGACATGCCTCCGTGGTACGTCGTGTATCAGCAGATGCAGCGCTGGCTGCGATGGGGCTGCTTCGAGATTCTGGTCGAGGATGTGCGTTCGCTGGTGCGGGAGTGGGCCGGGCGCAAGGGACAGCCAACGGCAGTCTGCATCGACAGCCGAACGCTGCAATCGACACCGGAATCGGGGGCGCGGGCGGGATATGACGGAGCCAAGCGCAGAAAAGGATCGAAGGTGCATATCGCGGTCGACACGCTAGGGCACCTGCTGGCTTTGACCGTCACGCCAGCCGATCGGGGCGATCGCGAGCAGGTGGCCGCGCTGACCGAAGAGGTGCAGCAGGTCACCGGCGGCTCCGTCGAACTGGACTATGTGGATCAAGGCTATACGGGACCGAACGCGGCCGAAGCGGCCGAACAACACGGCCTGCGGCTCGAAGTGGTGAAGCATCCTATGGCCAAACGCGGGTTCGTCCTGCTGCCACGCCGATGGGTCGTGGAACGAAGCTTCGCCTGGGCCGCACGCTTCCGGTGCCTCGCCAGAGACTACGAACGGCTCGACACCACACTCAAAGGTCTTCATCTGCTCGCCTTCGCTACTCTCCTGCCCCGCAATCTCGCAGATACACTCAAATAAAGTTCCTAACAGGCTCCCTAGACAGCAAACCACCTTACCTGTCGGCGCTATCAGGGCCGCAAAATTGCCCTCCTCAGATGGAAATGAAGAAATCGTTCTACCGTTCATTGCACAGTATTCCATGGGAGACGAACAATCAAAGTATGTCGTCGTAGAGTTTGCTGACCTACAGTGTCCGTTTTGCTCTTACTTCAATAAGAATGCCTTCCCGGCTTTTACGAATGAATATGTAAAGAGCAGGAAGGTCCGCTTGCTTAGCGTTGACTTTCCCCTTGAGAGTCATCCAGACGCAATTCGGCTTTCCATCGCTAGCTTGTGTGCGGGCGATCAAGGTCGATATTGGGAGATGCGCGACAGCATCATGAACGCAACGTCTGTGACGATCAAAGCAATTGATGAAATGGCAAAGACTTTAGGGAACCTCTGCACAGGTCTCTGATTTTGTGGTGGCTACGGTCTATTCCTTTGCTTTTGGTTGGTTTGGTCTTGTGAGCGGTGGGGAGTTGTGGTTTTGCCTCGTCTGGAGGCCGGTTTTCCGGCCTCCAGACGCAGTTCTACCCAAGCCCTTCCAGCCGTTTGCGAGGCATGTAGAGGTTCACCAGGGCGAAGTTCGCGCACAGCCGGTTGTGATTCTTGGCGATGCCCCGGTAGCGCACCTTGTCGAAGCCGAAGACGCGCTTCAGGATGCGGAACACATGTTCCACCTTCGCCCGCACACTCGACTTACTTTTAT
>JAYVZU010000278.1:0-1648 GCA_043783075.1 Rhodanobacteraceae bacterium | reverse complement strand
GCAGCAAGATCATCACCCGCAGCAAGTACGTTGAGATCAAGTCGGAGAAGCCCGATACCCCGGAGAAAGCGAAATGGCCGGAGTTCAAGACGTGCAGGTTCATCGCCGAAGCAATCGTATCCGAGGGCATCGACAAGGGCGAAGTGCGGAGGGTTTGCGCCGAAGCCGATTGCCCTATCCATCACCCCAAGAAGCAGTCCACCAAGGCCGATGCCAGCTTCAAAGCCGAGCAGGACAAGAGTCGCAGAGAGCAAGCACTGGCGAACGCTACCGGGATGCGCGTACTGCAAACCATCGTCGCCACCGTTCCAGTCCGATTGATGAAGCGGGATTTTCTCTTCATCGTCGAACAGATGCTCCCGTTGCTTGACGACAAGCGGGTGGAGATGATCGCTCGGAACCGAGGCATTCGGGCAAAGGAAGGTGAATCCGCAGCCAAGCTGCTTACCGCCTTTCTTCGCAAGGCAGAGGAGGGCGTTATCGGCAAGGTGATCGTCGAAGCCGTCATCCTGCTTTCGGCCAGCAAGCAAGCGGACGGAGGCAAGGTTCTCCGCGCCGCAGCCCAGGCATACAAGGTAGACCCCGATGCGATTGCCCTCAAGGTCAAGCATGAGTTCGCCGCCAAAGAGAAGGCGAGGTCCGCTGCGAAGATCGAGCCGAAACCAGCACCGAAGGCATTGAAGAAAAGTGCCTAAAAGCCACAACGCACGATTGAGCCTGTCCTGCGGGACAGGCTCAGCTTTTTTGCAGGCCCGTCTTTCCCACCCTGAAGGTCGCTCTCGCAACCGCGAGAGCGTCATTTTCTGCCCACCCGACGGGCTGCGCCAAGCCAAACATCCCTCTCTGCGCAGCGTGTAGCGACACCACCGTTGGACGGAGCCGGATGGTGCTGTACATTACAGAATATGCGTAGTTTAGATCAGACAATCGAACAGGAAGACGACTCTATCCTCAGAGCAGCGGACGCGAGCGACCCAAAAGGACCGTAGAGAAATGCCTTCAGTGCCATTCAACTCAGGAATCAGAGATAACCATACACGAGGGGCAGTGGCTGACTTCCTGAAGGAGAAGATTCGGGATGGTCGGATGGTCTGGTGAAATTCGGGTCGGCGAGACCAACGTATCCGAGTGCCGTCAGGTCGTCAGTGCCGAAGACCGGTCTTGATCCCATGGTGCTAGCTGCTGTGATAATGCCAGATTGCATACTGGCGAACAGGATCGCCAGCCAATTGATACTGCCATGAAGTTTCAGAATTTTGACTGTTGATCCCGTCGGCAGACCTTGAACGCGAAATCCGTAGCCGTCACCAATGGCCCACTTTCCGCTCTGGCGCAGCTTCGATTCGAGGGATATGTCGTAGTTGAAGGTGATGACTCTGTCTCCAGGCATTACAATTTCGGCCGCAAAGCGTTCGTAAGCTTGAGCAGGTTGGTGCCGGTGAATGTCCGCGAACCACTGGCGCATTGCTTCGATCAAGCAGGGGCGATAGACGTTAGCGAAAACCGAATAGCCAGGTTGCCGTGCAGCTATCTCTGTTTGCACCCCATTGAATAAATCCTCAATATTGGCTCCGAAGCGTTCTTCGAGGAAGTCGGCCGACTCGGCAAAATTGAAGTAGACCGTGTCTCTGGGCACTCTCATCCACGC
>JAYVZU010000277.1:0-15381 GCA_043783075.1 Rhodanobacteraceae bacterium | reverse complement strand
GGCGTATTCCCATGATTTACCGCTACGAGCGAGGCATAGCTCGACCCCGACCACAGCACCACATCCCCAATCGCATAGTTCGTGCTGGAAGCGTAAGCCCCCTGATACACCAGACCTGATCCCCCACCCGACCCTGCCGGGCCAGTCGCTCCCGCAGGACCAGTCGCGCCAGTCAGCCCCGTTGCACCGACCGGGCCAGCCGGTCCGCTTGGGCCAACCGGTCCGGGCGCTCCAACTTGCCCCGCCACACCGTTCACACCGGCGATCCCCTGTGGTCCAGCACCCCCCGTGGCACCCTGCGGCCCCGCAGACCCGGCCAGACCAGCCGCTCCCGTTGCTCCTGTCGCGCCAGTAGCACCAGTCGCACCGGTGGGCCCCTGAGCGACCAGCGTAATATCCAGCGCGGCGGCATGGCTCGTCAGATCATTTTCCTTGCTATCAAGCTGAAGAACGGCAGTTCCAGCCGTCAGCGCGACGCCAAAGTTTGTCCCGGGAGCCAGGACCCAACCGCGCACCAGTGACGTCACATCCACTGCAACAAACGCCCCAGCCTGGCTCACGCTGAACACCTGCGCGACCGAACCCAGCGACGGCCCGGTCTGGAACGTCACGCCATACTCGCTCCAGCCGCTCGTGACAGGCGCTAGGCTGACCAACCCTGCGGTGTCCATCCGGTTGACGTAAACCCGCAGCACCGCACGCAAGATCTGCACCGGAGTGGTACCCGACGGCAGCAGGCTGAGATCAAATTGCAGCAGGCCCGTATAGCCGCCGCCCACGTTTACGTTGGAGATTGCCCCGCCGTTCATTGCAGGCAACGCGGCGTTCAGGTGGGTATCTGCGACCAGCGTCACCTGCCCCGCTGCCGCACCCACAGCCAGCAGCAACAAAATAAATATTACCGCCCGTCCCGGGAACTGGCCCGGGTTCAATCGCCACATGGAGTCTTCACCTGAAGAGCCGAACAGCGCTCTCCTCTCAACGATCACTGCTCAGATAGGCACGTTGCCGCCAGCATCATTGCCGACGTACTTGAAACTCCACCAGAAATCCGGATGAACCCCTTCATTCAACCCTAATCGATTCCGAACGGCAAGCGATTTCCGCAAGCGCGCCGCATCCGCACTCTATCGACTATCATCCAGTTACGATGCAATTCGACGTGCAAGCTCTCCTAAAGTCCGGCGTCATTCTCACCGATCAGGCCCTCGAACGCCTGCTCCCCTCGCCCAACACTCCGCCCCACTCCATCCACCGCGCGATGCGTCACAGCACCTTTGCCGGCGGTAAGCGGCTGCGACCCATTCTCTGCCTGGAAGCTGCCCGCATGGTTGCGGGTGGCAACACCTTCGACGCCGCCGCTGCCGAGCTTGGCGCCGCACTGGAGATGATCCACACCTATTCGCTGATCCACGACGACCTGCCGGCGCTCGACAACGACGATCTACGCCGCGGCCAGCCCACCTGCCACGTCGCCTTTGGGGAAGCGACGGCGATTCTCGCAGGCGACGCACTCCAGACGCTGGCCTTCCAGACGATCGGCAACCTCAACATTCCTCCGGCAGCAGTCGTCGCAATCCTGAAAGCCGTATCAGCCGCAGTCGCCACCGGAGTCGGTGCTGACCTGCCGGGAGGTCTGCCTCCGGGCATGATCGGTGGTCAGGTCATGGATATCGAGGGCGAAGGATCGAAGCCCACAGCAGAACTCGTAGAACGCATCCATCGCGCCAAGACGGGCGCACTCATCAAAGTCTCGGTGATTGCTGGCGGAATACTGGCTGGCGGCTCTCAGGACGCTGTAGCGCGATTGGCAACCTTTGGAGAGAAGGCCGGACTCGCCTTCCAGATCGTCGACGACGTCCTGGATATGACGCAGGATTCCGCGCAACTCGGCAAGACCGCCGGCAAGGATACAGCGAGCGACAAGGCCACCTGGCCCGCAGTGTTTGGGATAGACCAGTCGATCCACGACGCCGACGAGTTGGTTGCCGACGCCTTCGCGGCGCTGGAGCCGTTTGGCGAATCTGCGGCCCCGCTCAAGGCTCTGGCAACCTATCTGACGACACGCACAAATTAGCGTCAATATTCTGCGTGCCAATCTCTACACGTCAGACCTGAGGCTTCTTTTCTGAACAAGAAGAGGACGATGCAGCTCGCATTGACGAAACGCATCGCTCGAGTGAATCATCACTGCTGAGACCGGAGCCTTATGGAAGATCAATCACGCTTTGCGACCTACCCCAGCCTGCGGGGACGCGTCGTCGTTATCACGGGTGGTGCAAGTGGCATTGGCGAGGCGTTCGTTCGCGCGTTCGCGGAGCAGAACTCGCGTATCGTATTTCTGGATATTCAGGATGACGCTGCCAGAGTACTTATCGAACAAGTAAGTGCGGCGGGGTTTAATGCTCCAAATTACTTCCCTTGCGATCTTACAAATGTCGATCTTATCCAGTCGACACTAACCACAATTATTGAACAATTCGGAACTATCGATATTCTCGTGAATAATGCCGGGAACGATACGCGCCACTCGATCGACGAAGTAACTTCCGAGTACTGGGACAGGTTGATGGCAATCAACCTCAAGTCACTGTTCTTTATGGTCCAGTCAGTAATTCCCGCAATGATAAAGGCGCAGCGCGGCTCAATCATCAACATGAGCTCGATCAGCTTTATGATTCCATCTACCGGACTACCGGTGTACGTGACAGCAAAGGCAGCTATCGTCGGCATGACGCGTACATTCGCGCATGAACTCGGCCAGCACAATATCCGCGTGAATGCGGTGATGCCCGGAGCGATTGAAACCGAGCGTCAAAAACGCCTTTGGCTGACCGAAGAGTACAAGGCCGAAATCCTCGCCCGGCAGTCGCTGAAGCGGATGATTGGGCCGGACGAAGTAGCAAGGCTCGTGCTATTTCTCGCCTCGGATGATAGCGCTGCGATTACGAGTCAAAGTTATGTGATCGACGGTGGGATGGTCTAGCCCGCATACTCCGCGTCTGTAACTGCCTTGCTCCAGGTCACGGCCACGCCATTCGCGTCGTTCTCCTGCATGGCGAGGTGGACCATCGTATGGCTGCCCTCCGCACCGTGCCAGTGGTTCTCTCCCGGCGCAATGACGACCACATCGCCGGGCCTGATCGCCTGCGCTGCCTCGCCTTCAAGCTGCACCCAGCCAAGGCCGCTCAGCACGACCAGCGTCTGGCCGACCGGGTGCGTGTGCCAGTTCGTCCGGGCACCCGGACTAAAGGTCACCTGTGCCACGTTGATGCGGGCATCGCCGCCCAGTAGGCTGGGGTCGAGCACCGAGTCGATCCAGACTTGTCCGGTGAACCAATCAGCCGGGCCTGGCCGGCAACCACGCGCTGCGTTTGTGAGAATCTTCATATCGCGACTCTAAACCTCTACACTAGAGGAATCAATGCTGACCAAAGACGACATCCGCGACGCTCTGCGGGCCTGCTACTCCAGCGCCCCGGGCCACAAACAGCCAGTCAACATCGTCGACCTTGGGCTAGTGGAATCGATCGGACTTGCTGTGGATTTGGATGCACCCGGCGCGAACATTCCCGGGGTTCCAACAAAACATCGCATCGCAGTGACCCTCCTTTCAGCCAGCCCGGATGAAGACGCACAGGCCATGCTCGCAACCCAGATCGCCAACTGTCTGGCGGGTCTGCAGGAAGTCTCAGGGACTTCGGTCGTCTTCACGGATACGCCTGCATGGAAGTCATCGCGCATCTCACCAGCGGGTCGACAACTTCTGCACCTCGACTTTCCGATTCTGAACAATCGCGTCCGCTAGACTCTAACAATGCCTCCCCGTACGCCACGCATCCGAGTCGTTCCCAAACACGAGCCCAAAGGCCCGCCCGTTCACCCGTTTGACCGCCTCTATAGAACCGACACAGGTGGCCTGATTCCGGGTGCAACGCTGATGATTGGTCATGCGAACGACGCGCACATCACCGCCTACTACGCCATCGCAGGCTCTATCCTGGACGGTATGGTGAGCCTGTGGCTCCAGTCGCAGCCGCTATACGAGATCGATCGCTATACGTTTCTCGACGTTGGTGCCGGCAAGGGCCGTGCGCTATTGACAGCCTCGCTGCATCCGTTCCGTGAGGCAGTCGGGATCGAGATGAATCCCAAACTTGCAGCGATTGCTCGGAACAACATCCGGCTGTTTGAGAGCTCACCCAACGCAAGCCCCCTCGCGCCCATGACGTTGGTCGAAGCCGACGCGTTGGAAGCTCCGCTTCCCTCCACGCCAACGCTTGCGTTCATGTTTCATCCGTTTCAAGCACCCGTTTTGCGCCGCTTTCTCGCTCGTGTGGAGCAGCATTATGCCGATCGCCCAGGAGCGTTTGACTTACTCTACGTCAACGCAGAACATGCGTCAGTGCTGGATCGCAATCCATCGTTTACACGGATGTTCAACGGGATGGTGCCGATGAGCTCCGAGGATCACCTTGCCGATCTAGCAGAGATTGCCGAGCAAAAAGAGTACGGCTCCACCGGCGACGAGTTCTGCACCATCTTCCGGTTCACCGGCCGCAAGGATTACGTAACGCCCTAACCAACCGCGGCGGCAATGTGAGCGTCCTAACCGTCAGGCGCAGAAATACCTGAGGATTTACGAACATGCATATTGACCCGTTGTTGCTTTCCGTTGTCGTCCGGCTGCTGATCGTCGGCATCCTGCTTGGCCTTATCAACAGCTACATCCCAATGGCCGGCAGCATCAAGCAACTCCTGAATGCCGTCGTCGTGATCTACATGGTGATCTGGCTGCTTCAGGTATTTCACATTCTTGGGCCGTTGGGCGGCGTTCGTCTGGCTCTGGCCTTTCCTGTCTAGTCGCGCCACCGAACCCATATGCCCCGCTCGTCTCCTTCGAGCTGGGTCATTGCGACCTCGGCGTCAGCGCGCTCCATGATGCTCGGGAACTTCTCGCCCCACTCAATCAGGACCAAAGCATCTAGCTCCGCGGCCATCTCTTCGATGCCTAGCGTCGCGAGTTCGCGCTCGGTTTCAAGCCGGTAGAGATCGAGGTGATAGACCTTCACTCGCGGCCCGGTGTACTCGTGGACGAGAGTGAAAGTGGGACTCGTGACCTCGTCCTCACTCCCTGCCTTCAGAGCCGCCACCCACCCCTTGACCAACGTAGTCTTGCCCGCACCTAAATTGCCTCGGAGAACAACCACGCGCGGTGCCGCAAGGATCTCGGCAATCGTTTGCGCGATCGCTAAGGTGCCGCCGACCGATCGTGTTTTGAAACGCTTCTCCCTTGTGAATTCCTTCACTGCTCCTCCGTCCGCCTCTGCCTCAAGCCGCAGATCCAAGTGAGACCATCCTCGTCCACAACGCGATACCGGAAGGCGTCCGTAAGGTGCGCCAGCACGTCGGTCGCAAGCACCGTGCGCTCGTCCATTCCCTGCACAGCGAAGTCTGCCGCCAGACCATGCAGATAGACCGCCGCCTCAACCGCCTCGGCAACGTTATTGGGATACTGAGCCAGCATCGCAGCAACGATTCCCGTCAGGATGTCGCCGCTACCGCCCTTGGCAAGCGCAGGGTTTCCAGTGGTGTTGATTCCGACAGAACCGTCGGGATGCGCGATGAGTGTTCGCCAGCCCTTCAACACCAGCGTGACTTGATGCTCGGTCGCAAACTTCCGGGCTATGCCGACACGATCTGCCTCAACCTCCTTCACGGTGATACCAAGCAACCGGGCCATCTCGCCGGGATGCGGTGTCAGCACCATCGTGCGACCGCTACCGGTCAAGAGTGGCGCATGATCGCTGAAGGCGTTCAAAGCGTCAGCGTCGATCACGATCGGGAGCGTGGTCTGCTGGACAAGTCCGCGAGCAAACTCAGAGGCTGCGCCCTTCGTCGAGAGGCCGGGGCCAATCGCAATGACTTTGATGCCCTTCAGCAGTTCTTCAATTACGCCGAGATTTGAGAGGCTCGCACTGCCCTCGGGACCAGCCTCCAAACCGCGCACCATCAACTCCGGCGCAATGCCGCCGACCATCGGCACGATCTCGCGCGGCACAGCAGCCGTCACCAGACCCGCTCCCGTCCGCATCGCCGCTAGAGCCGCCATGCTCGGCGCGCCAGCCGTGCCGTAGCTGCCGCCAACGATCAGGACGTGGCCGAAGGTTCCCTTGTTGGCGTTGATCGCGCGCCGCTGCTCTGTGAGGGCCTTAGAGCGGCCACTCCAGTGCAGGCCAGCATCGCTTAGTACGGCATCGTCTGGCGAGCCGATATCGCCGACCACGACGGGGCCAAACAGGTCACTCGTCAGATGGCCAAAGACGTGGGCCAGCTTTGGTGCCGTAAAGGTCACAACCGCCTCGGCACGAAATGCGCCTTCCGCGGTATGCGCCGTCGAATCCGCATCCCAGCCGCTCGGCAGATCGACCGCAACCACCGGCACCTTGAGCCGTGAGATTACGTCGCGGACTGCAACCGCAGCCCCGCGCAAGGGCGGTTTGAACCCAGTGCCGACGACCGCGTCGAGAATCAGGTCTGCCTCGCTCAACAACCCGGCAAGCTCGTCCGCGTCGGCATCCGGTTCCAGTTCACCGACGATATCCTCATTGGTCGCTTCTTTCAGCTTCTCCAGCGAGACCCACGCCTCGCCTTGCACCTCGTCTTGCTTGCCCACCAGCAACACGCGCACGCCGACACCCTCACCCGCCAGCAGGCGTGCTGCGGCAAATCCGTCACCACCGTTGTTCCCTTTACCGCACACCACCATCACTCGCGCGGCTTCCGGATACTGCCGCAAGCAAAAGGCGGCGACCGCCTCGCCAGCAGACTCCATCAATTCGCCGATCGCAACGCCGGCCTCCATCGAGCGCTTGTCCGCCGCACCCATCTCTGCCGCTGTAAGAACTTTCATCGCTCACTCCTCAAAACAAAACCCACCTGTTCCGATGCAGAACAAGTGGGCCGACTCTATAAAACAAACCTTAACCAGGATAACTGGGAGAAAGACGGGATAAGAACAAATCAGAACATCGAGCCCGAATCCTGGGAATCTCACTTGCCTCGAATGTCAGGCAGCCTCACGTTTTGAGCTTCTTTTATCCCGCCTTGATCCCATTATCCTAGTTCCGCCTTGCTCTATCCCTTCCTGCCAAACGCCATATCGATAAGGATCTTTTCCTCAATGTCATGCGCCTTGGCCGAGCCTGTCGCCGGGCTGGCGCTCTCGTGCCGCTTGACGCTTACGACAACGCGATCCCGTGCCATCTTACGCAGCAAGGGCATCACGTAGAAGAGGGCGCCCATGTTGGCTGGCTCTTCCTGAACCCAGACCACTTCAGCCCCCGGGTGCATGTCGAGTGCGGCCTGCATCTCTTTCTCGGGCCACGGGAAGAGCTGGTCGACAAAGACGATACCGATGCCCTTGTCCTGGCGCTTCTCGCGTTCGACGCGCAGGTTGTGGCCAATCTTGCCACTGCAGACCAGTAGCCGCCGCGGATGCTCGACAGACGTATCCGGCACCACATTCATGAATCGGTCTGCCCCGAAGTCCGCGACAGTCGACGACGCATCCGGATGGCGCAGCATGCTCTTCGGCGTGAAGATAATGAGCGGCTTGCGCCACTTGCGCAGCGCCTGACGACGCAGCAGGTGGAAGTGCTGGGCCGCCGTCGAAGGCTGCGCGACAACCATATTCTCGTTTGCGGCAAGCTGTAAATACCGCTCGATACGCGCGCTGGAATGCTCCGGCCCTTGTCCTTCGTAGCCGTGCGGTAGCAGCAACACCAGACCGCTTAGCAACTGCCACTTCGCCTCGGCGGCCGCGATGAACTGGTCGATAATGATCTGCGCGCCGTTGGCGAAGTCGCCGAACTGCGCCTCCCACAGGACAAGCGCTTCTGGATAGTCGCGCGAGTAGCCCCACTCATAACCGAGAATCGCAGCTTCGCTAAGCAGCGTGTTGTAGACCTCGAACCGAGCCTGCTTGCCCAGCATGTGCTGCAGAGGGGTGTACTTCGACTCTGTCTGCACATCCGTCAGCACTGAGTGGCGCTGGTTGAACGTACCGCGCTGCGAATCCTGCCCTGTCAGCCGGACAGGCGTGCCAGAGGTGACGAGCGATGCGAAGGCGAGCAGCTCCGCCATTCCGTAGTCGAACGACCGCTTGCCATCGCCCATCTCCTGCCGCTCCTTGTAGAGCTTCAGTACCTTGGGATGGATGTTGAACGTCTCCGGATACGCCGTCAGTCCAGTCGTCAACTGTTTCACAGTGTCCGCGTCGATGCCGGTCTTGAGTGCCGCATCTTCAGGAGTGAGCGAGCCGCCGTGGTAGGCGTCCCAGTACTTCGGCAGTTGATAAATCGTCGGAAGCGTCTCGGCGAGCTTCGCATCTTTCTGTTCAGCGAGGAAGTTCGCCTGGAACTCTGCAACTTCGGCCGTCGGGTCCGCACCAATCTTCTTCGCGTAAGACTTGTAAAGCTCCGGCATCTGCTTGATCAGCGCGTAGCGCTTCGGCGACGTGACCGTCGGATCGTCGACTTCGCTATGGCCGTGGCGCCGATAGCCGATCAGATCGACCACGCAGTCCGCGCCGAACTTGTGCCGGTACTCCGCCGCAATCGTGGCAACGCGCATCACCGCATCCGGATCTTCAGCGTTCACATGGAAGATGGGCATCGGCAGCCGCTTGGCGATATCCGTGGCAAAGCGCGACGAGTTCGACTCCTCCGGCACCGCCGTAAAGCCCAGCAAATTGTTCACGATCACGTGAATCGTTCCGCCAACGTTATAGCCATGTAGCGTCGCCATGTTCAGCGTCTCGGCAACGATACCCTGACCGGCGAAGGCCGCATCACCGTGGATCACAATCGGCAGCACCTGAAGCTGGCCGCTGAGGCCAAAGTCGTCTGCACCAGACTCATCATCTACCCGGGTCTGCTTGGCGCGAGTACGGCCGAGCGCAACCGGATCGACGGCCTCAAGATGGCTGGGGTTCGACGCGAGATGCAGCGCGACCTTCGTGCCATTGGACGCAGTAAACTCGCCCGTCGCGCCCTGGTGGTACTTCACGTCGCCGCCGCCCATGGTGGAGCGCGGGTCGACATCCTCAAACTTGGTAAAGATCTCCCCAGCGTCGCGGCCAATGGTGTTCACCATTACGTTCAAACGCCCGCGGTGGCTCATTCCGATAACAACTATCGTCACGCCACTGCCAGAGCTAACTTCCAGCGTGTGGTCGAGGTACGGAATCAGTACCGAGAGACCTTCCAGCGAAAACCGCTTCGTGCCAAGGTACCGAGCCTGAATCACCTGCTCGAAGATATCGGCCCGAATCAGTTCAGTCAGCACGCGCTTCTGATTGACAGGCGGTGCCGGGCGCTCCATCTGCGCCTCCAGCCATGCACGCTTCTCAGCATTCGCAATGTGCATGTACTCGACGCCAATCGTGCCGCACCAGAAGCCTCGCGCCTCGGCGGCAGCTTCGTCTTCGCCTTCCGGCAGGGTCTGGGGGAACGGCTCCGGAGCCAGGTATTGCCCGAGCGGATCGAGGTTGGCCTGCAGGTATCCCCAGCGTCGAAACACATCCAGCGTCGCCGCACGACGCTCCACATTCACACCCATATCTAAAGCCTCCTTCGTCTTCGTCGCCATTCGTGGCAGCCCCTCATCCCCGACGCTCTACGCCGATAATGTCCGTGGGAGTCTGTATCTCCCGTCACATTGGCTATGCTAGACCTTTAGCGGTATCGGAAGCATCCAACATGATCGGTATTCGCACAGGTTCCCCGATTACCGTCACCTGAACGGTAACATCCCCCTATCCGGGGCTACTCGAAAGCTGGCAGCAGGTAGCATCCTCACGGCTGCTCGAACGTCAAACGAAAGCTACCGCAACTCCAAGGATCTCTATGCGTCGCGCCGGACCCACTGTTGCAAGCTTCGCTCTGCTGTTGTGTGCGCTCTCCGGCGCCGCACAGACCCAGTCCCAGTCCCAGACCCCGACCCAGGCCCAGGCCGACCCATCGCCCAACCCGTCATTACCCGACATCGCCACATTGATGCGGCAGGTGGAGGCCAACGAACGTAAAGCCGAAACGATCCAGCGGGACTATATCTATGACGAGACGAACTCCTTCGAAGAGCGGGATTCGCATGAACACACCAAGAAGTCGGGTTCGCGCGAGCGGGAGATCTTCTGGCTGAACGACGTGCCGGTTGGCCGGACGCTGAAGAAGGATGGCAAACCGCTGACCGAGGAAGAGAAGAAAAAGGAAAGCGAACGCATCGACGGGATCGTGCAGAGGGCAAAAGATCGGCGTGCCAGGGCCGACTCCCAGGGGAAGGAGACCGACGCACGCGGCCATGACGAGCTCACATTCGCCAGAATGCTGGAGCTCGGAAGCTTCTCCAACCCACGCCGAGAAGCTGTCCACGGACGCGATACCATCCTGGTCGACTACGTCGGAAATCCAAAAGCGAAGACCCATAACTACGCCGAAGGTCTGTTCCGAGAGCTCTCCGGCACCATCTGGGTCGACGAACACGACCGCACACTCCAACACCTCGACGGCCGCTTCGACCACGACTTCAAGGTTGCCCTCGGACTCGGCGTCAACGTGAAACAAGGGACGTGGTTCAAGGCCACATTTGTGAAGATTAACGATGAAGTATGGCTCCCTGAGACGATCGAAGGGGACGGCCACGCGCGGTACCTCCTCTTCCTTTCCCTCAGCGGACACTTCAAGGCCCGGACCAGCAATTACCGCAAGTTCAAAGCGACGTCGACGATCCTGCCCGACATTACAACCGTCGATCCGGAAGCTCCCGAGGCGCCGCCAGCGGCAGATCCGACCTCCTCTCCGAAATAGTTCATTTCACCCAGGTTGCGTCATTTTCAGACGCCAGCCAACACCAGTGCCTTTCACGTCGTCCAATGCAGTGTTCGGTGCAGAACATATGTTTCTCGATATTTGATTGATCCTGTAAGGCCGTTCGCGAAGCAACGTATGAAACAAGCTGCTCCGCCGCCGAGTTTTTGCCGCTTGCAAACACGTCAGGAACACAAGCGCTAGAGTCAGGTGAGCCATGAGCCGCACTTCGATTTTACGTATCGCATTAGTAGGCATTGGGTGTCTGCTGCTAGTCCTGGACCCTGCATTTGGTCAACCGGTAGCGCTTTCCGGCAGGACTGACGGCTGGATCAGCAAGTCTCTTCCATCAGCCGTTTTGGGAGGCTAAGGAGCGATCGCACTTCTGGCACTTTTTGTGATTTGGCTGGCAGGCGCGCTTGCGGTTGACGAAGTGGATGGCGCGCCGGTCCGGGTGGTCTCGGCATTGGGTCCAACTCTTGCTCAAAGTTCATTCCATGCTGCAGACGCTCGCGATGAGCGCGAAATTACTCACAAGACTGCGGCTTAAGTCTGGTGCCGGCTGGAAGTTGTCCCAACGAAACGGATACAAACGCAGAAAAGGATGGCCGAGGCCATCCCTTTCGCCAAACTTGTGGGCAAATCGCGTGAAATGCTTCAAATTCAAAGTTTTCCCCGCCGCCTGCACCGCGCCGTCCATACCTAACAAATGCCAAGTATGAGCGTCAAACTACAGCTTAAGAAAAAACCATGCTACTCGAGTGCGGAAATACCAAAATGGAGGATCCGAACTCGTCAGGCCAAACGACTACAGAGGCTGAACGTCAGATGCCTGCCAGCCCTTGGGTCCCTTAACCACGTTGAACTGCACAGCCTGACCTTCTTGAAGGCTCTTGAAACCGTTCGAATTGATCGCCGAGTAGTGAACAAACACATCCTCGCCGTTCTGACGGCTGATGAAGCCAAACCCCTTGGCGTCGTTAAACCACTTCACTGTTCCCTGTTCCATTTTAGCTATTTCCTTAAACTTTTCTTGAATTTTGCCGCCAGCACTATTGGGGTTCATCAGCTCGACATTACGGCCTTGCGAAAAACCCGTCTGTTGCAAACGATGAACCAAGATTACCACAGTTGACAAGTTCTGCACACAAAAGTTTAACTCTGTCGTCTTTAGACAGAGCGCTGCCTAGCTTACACTCAATGTCTTCGACTCCAAATATCCACGCACAATCCCCTCGCTGCGTGCCAGCACTTCATCCAGTGACAACCCCGTCGAATCCACAATAATGGCGCCTGGTGCGGGTTTTAGCGGACTCTGCGCCCGATTCCGATCGCGCTCATCGCGAACTTTCATCTCCTCGATCAACGCCGTTTCCGTCACAGTTACGGGTTCGTGGAAATTCGAAGCGACCTGCCGATAGCGTCGATTTCCCCGAACTTCAGGTGCCGCATCGAGGAAAATCTTGACCTCCGCATCCGGAAATACTGCTGTTCCTATGTCCCGACCCTCCATAACGACCCCGCCAGCAGCCCCCAAAGCCCGCTGCTGAGCCACCATCCACTCCCGAACCAGAGGGTGGACAGACGCCCGCGAGGCCGCCGCAGTCACATCCCCATCGCGAACCCGGCGCGATACATCAAGCCCGTCCAGAAGGACGCGATTGCCATCCCGAGTCGGCTCCAGCGTAATCGTCGTCGACCCGCACAGGTTCAGCAACGCGGCCTCTTCATCCATATCGAGGTCGCTATCGATGGCCTTCAGAGCCAGCGCGCGGTACATCGCGCCAGTCTCCAGGTTGAGAAAGCCGAATTTACGGGCAAGATGGGCCGCCAGCGTGCTCTTGCCAGCGCCAGCAGGCCCGTCAATGGCGATCACAGGCCGCTGACGGGGTTGCAGTGTGTCGATTGTGCTCACTGACCCTCCCCTGGCGAACGGCGCTTCGTGGGGCGGTAGCCGCCATTATCCGGCTTGTCGAACTTGCGCGGCGAGCTTGCACCCGGACCCGGCTTGCGGAAAGGCTTCTTGCCATCGGCAAACTTGGCAAACGGTCCACCGGAGCTTCCGAACGGCTTCTTTCCTCCAAACGAAGGCTTGCCACCGAAGGAAGGCTTGCTGCCAAACGACGGCTTCGAGCCAAACGACGGCTTCGAACCGAAGCTCGGACGACCCTCAGAGCGTGGACGATCCGATCCCTCGGTCCGTGGGCGGTCGAACGTGCCCGGACGGTCGAAGCTGCGAGCCGGACGGTCTCCGAATGACTTGGCACCGAAGGAGGGCTTGCTGCCAAACGGCTTCTTATCGCCGAATGGCTTCTTATCGCGCGGCGCATCGAACTTGCGGAACGTCTTGCGCGGAGCCTCATCGCCACCGGTGCGCTCACCGCGATCCCGCTGGAACCCAGGTTTCGCACCGTAGGACGGCCGATCTCCCGAAGGCGGACGGCTACCGAAAGAAGGACGGTCGCCCGAAGGGGGACGGCTGCCGAATGAGGGCCGATCTCCCGAGGGCGGACGGCTACCGAAGGAAGGCCTGCCACCGAAAGACGGCTTGCTTCCGAATGAGGGTTTGCCACCAAAGGACGGGCGATCTCCGCCGAAAGAAGGCCGAGGACGAGGCGTAAACGAACCTGCCGAACCGCCGGAACGCTGGAATTCACCACCTGCCGGGCGCTCTGGGCGATCCCCACCAAAGTCACGACGCGGAGGACGGGAATCTGAACCGAAATCGCGACGGGGCGGACGGGAATCCGAGCCGAAGTCACGACGCGGCGGACGGGAGTCGCTGCCAAAGTCGCGGCGCGGAGGACGGGAATCGCCGCGGTCGAAGCTCGGCTTACCGCCGAAACCCTCGCGCTTGCGGCCAAACGTGCCCGGCTTGCTGAAGCTGCGGCGGGGCGCATCGCTTGAACCGCCTTCACGCGGAGTGAAGGGGCGCGGGGTGAACTCGCGAGGCGCAGCAGCGGCATCTGTGGAACCCTCGGCCGCAGGCGTGAAGCCCTCCGTCGGCGGGGTAAAGCGAGGCTTCTCAGCCCAGGGCTTGTCGAAACGCGGCTTCTGGAAGCCGCCCGGCTTGTCATCGCGCTTGAACGGACGACGATCACGGTCGCCAAACGCTGGCTTTGCGCCAAACGCCGGTTTGCGACCAAACGACGGCTTGGAGCCAAATGCCGGCTTGCCGAACGCGGGCTTCGAACGCAGGCCGGTGCCAATCTTGCTGCCGGGTTTCGCGGCAAACTTCGAGATGCGAGAACCGCCGTCAGCCGATTCTGACGTCTCGCCTTTCGCAGCTTCGACTACAGGAGCAGCCGCAAAGGCCGGCAGATCGCCGCCAACGTGCAGCAGAGTGCGGCCATCGATGACCAAAGTCTCCAACTGGCGAGCAGAAAGCAGCGCGTGGATGACGTCGCGAACGCGCGAACGCGGTGCGAGCGGCGAGAGGAACGTCTCGATCTCGTCTTCCGTCGCAACAACAGCCTGGCCCAGATACAACGAGATGAGCGCGCTTAGAGCGGTCGGCTGGCCAGCATTTGCACCTGCCTTGATCTGCTTGGTGAAGCGCGAGGAAGCAAGCTCCCAGAGCGTTGCGGTGCCATCCTGCTGGGTGACTGGGATAACGCGAAGCTGCGACCAGAGCTCGGTCAGCGAGCGCAATACAGCGCCTTCGGTGACTTCCTTGCCGAGCTGCGTGACGAGGTCGTAAGCCGACATGGTGACCTTGGCGGCCAGAATTTCATAGGTCGCCAGCGCCAGCGGCGAAACCTTCACCGGGCCGGAGGTAACCGGAGACTGCTTCCACGCCTTATTGCCGCGCAGGGTAAAGATGAACGAAAACACTGCAGCCGAGGCCACGTAGTCGGGTACATCCGTGCCGGTTCCACCGGTAACGCCGAGCAGATTCAAGGGGACAGCGCTACCTTCGGCGATCAGGCGCGCCAGCAAAGTACGGGCTGCGTCCGTCTCGGCGAGTTCGGCCGGAGCGGTAAGTTTTCTCCCAAGCGTCGCCTCCACAATGGAGGGAGCGGGTGCGCCAAGCTGCTGCACGCGCGGTCCGTACGGCACAAGGCCGCAACGATTCACCCAGTCGCGAAGCGCTTCAATGCTGAGGATGGCGTTGCCATCCTGACGCCAGTGGGCGGCGCGGGTAGTGCCGAGTTGATCGGCGGAAGGAAATTGCGCTGCGCTGGTGTGCCGGGCTGTCGTGGGCTGGGTAGCGGCGGGCTGGACAGCTGGCTCGGGAGTGGAAACCTCGGGAGTGCTGTTGTCGGCTGAATCGGTGGGTTGGATGTTATCCGGATTGCTATCGGAGGAGTTCAATGGGTGGTGCCTTCCTGCCCGGGCGTCTGTACCGGAAAACGGCACGTCTGGACGCGTGAGCTACCTTCGGCGAAGTCGCTTGAAGGAGAAAACTTAAATTGTCAAAGTGACACAAATGCCTTGAGGCCGTCACAAACTGCGCGTTACGAGGTGCGGGTGCTTTTACCCTGAAACCGACGTGATGGCATTTTCAAAATCA
>JAYVZU010000276.1:0-5116 GCA_043783075.1 Rhodanobacteraceae bacterium | reverse complement strand
TCTTGAACATTACCGGCAGCGCCACGGCGGTGAAGAAGATGGTGTTGGCCGAGTACATGATGGCCGGGCCTAGAAGCTGCCGGACGGCGTTCAGATCGTTGGTGGTGCGGGCCATGATGTCGCCGGTTCGGTGCGTTTGATAGAAGCTGGCGGACTGGCGTTCAAGGTTAGCGAAGAGGTCGTTGCGGAGGTCGAATTCGATCTCTCGCGAGGCGCCAATGATGACCTGCCGGGTCGTGTAGAGGAAGATCGCTGAAACAGCCGCGACGCCGAGCAGGCGCAACGCGTAGACGAGGATCTTCTGCTGCGTGGCGCCGTGTTTCAGGTCGTCAATCGCATGGCCGATGATGATCGGGATCAGCACCTTCAACGAGTTGTAGAGGATGACCGAGACCCCACCCCAGGCAAGCTGCTTCCAGTAGCGCCTGAGGTAGGGGAACAGGGGTCGTAGGCTTTCAAACATATTGGTTAGATGAGCCTCGGGGGATTAAGGCTTCGGAGTTGTGATGGCAGTAGGCGGAGTTGCCGGGGCGGATGCAGGAGCAGGGGTTGCGGCCGGGGCTGCTGGCGGTGCAGGAGCTGGCTTGGGCGCGGGCGGGGTGTCGGAGATTTCGACCAACTCGACGTCGAAGACCAGCGTCGACTTTGCCGGGATGGGGCCGTGTACGGTCGCACCATAGGCAAGCTGATAGGGAATGATGAGGCGCCGCTTGCCACCAACGCGCATTCCGGCGAATCCGGTGTCCCAGCCGGGGATGACCTGGTGCTGGCCGTAGGCGACGTTGATCGGCTCGCCACGATCGACCGACGAATCGAACTTGGTGCCGTCGAGCAGATAGCCGGTGTAGTGGATGCTGTAGAACTTGTGCTCGCCAGCGATTGCGCCGGTGCCAATTTTGGTGTCGATGTAGTCCAGCGAGAAGCTGCTGGCTTCGATGCCCAGGTCTTCCTTCAGGGTCGGACCTTCCATTGGCGAGACGTTCTCAAGCTTCACAGCCGGAACCGTGCTGATGGTGTAGAGGTGCTTCGCGCAGGGGGCACCAGCGGCGAGAGCCGGAATCTTGGGCGACATCTCGGGCTCTTTGACGCAGGCCGATACGGCAGCAACAGGCTTTGCTGCAGCTGTTCCGACTGGCTTGGCCGCGGTCGTCCCGGCGGGCTTTGAGGCAGGCTTGGGGGTGGCGGTTTGCGCAGCCAGAGGTGCGGTCGCGGATGCGGCGAGGAGGAGCAGAGACGTAAGCTTCATGATCTTGATTATCGTACATGGCGCGGTGGAGGGTTAGGAACCCCCGCGGTTTAGGTTGGGGTGCGCAGGAGAAACCAGGCGCCGGCGAACGCGAAGAGTAGGTCCGGGGACCAGGCGGCAAGGGCGGCGGGTAGGGTATTGACGTTGCCCATCGCCTCAAACAGGCTGGAGACTCCGAGATAGCAGACTGCAAGCAGGATTGCAACGGCGAATCCAGCCACGCTGGAGCGTTTGCCGGCGACCAGCGCAAACGGGATGGCCAGGATTGCCATGACCAGCGTAATCAGCGGATAGGCGAACTTGCGATTGAGCTGCACGGAGAGCCGCTTGGTGTCGAAGCCAGACTGTCGCAGGTCGTCAATATATCGGGCGAGCTCCGAGAAGTTCATCTGCTGCGACTGACGGTCTTCTTTCTTGAAGTACTGCGGCGGCTCGTGGATGTCCGGGAAGGTCGTCAGGACGAATGGCTGGTAGGTTCCGACGGTCTCACCGACAAAGGTGCGGGTCCAGCCGTTTTCGAAGAGCCAGCGATTGACTCGCGCATCCCAGCGGGCGGATTGGGCGAAGACCCGTCGCTGCAGCGTGAAAGTCGTGGGGTCGAACTCGAAGACGGTCAGGTTGGCGAAGACGTTGCGGTCGGGGTCGAAGAACTGGTAGTAGAAGATGCGCGACGGCTCAGTCGTCCGGTGCGGGGTTTCTCTAGGATCGGGGAGTCCGGGGGGAAGAACGCTCAACTGTGTGGGAATTGCGGTCGCCGGCTGGTTCGGGTTCTGGCCTGAGATCCACTGGCGATCCGGGCGGAGAAAGGTCTGAGCGGGGCGGCCTTTGATGACGGAGCGAAGCGCCTCCTGACGGCGATTCGCGGCCGGCAGGTAGAAGTCGTCGAATGCGAAGAGCGCCACAGCAATGACGCCGGTAAGGACCAGAACCGGGGTGACAATGCGGTAGAGCGAAAAGCCAGCCGACTTCATCGCGGTGAACTCGGACGTACGAGCCAATGCGCCGAAGGTGATGAGGACAGCAACCAGCACACACAGTGGCGTTGTGTTGTAGAGGATGTAGGGGACCAGGTTGATAAGGTAGGCGCCAACGGTGACGAGCGGTGTCCGGTTGCGGATAATGTCGCCGATCAACTCGAAGAAAGTAAAGATGATAAACAGCATGGAGAACGACGTGAGAACCAGCACGAAGTTCGAGGCGAAGGCCCGCATGATGTACTCGTCCAGAATGAGCGGGAAGCGTATGTGCAGCAGCGAGCGCAGACGCTGCGGAAGCTGCATGCTGATATCGACCTCGGGCCGCTGAGGTTGCTGCTTTCGCATTCTCGTGATGGCGCGCGCCAGCATCACCCCTATCGCCGAAAAGAGTGACAGGGCCACGCCGCCACGCGACATCTGCTGCAGCAGGATCGCACCGGCAATCGCGAAGATGAAGTTCGCTCCCCAGACCCCGACAAAAGCTGGAACCTTGCCTTGCGTCGCCAATGCGATTCCTACCGACGATACAAAGTAGTACAGGAACACCAGCATGATCGTCAGGACGAACCCGGTCGATTTGCCGCCACGTTTTGACGAAAGCCCGAGCGGCACGCCTACCAGCATCAGGACCAGACACGCAAAGGGATAGGAGAACCGCTTGTTGAACTCGATGCGATATGGGCGCGCAGCTTTTTCATGGGCTGCTTTGGTATCTGGAACCCCTGTGAGAAGCGCGAATGTTGGGCTTTGACGGCGGAGCAGTTCGCCAAGTGATAGCGCCAGAATAGGGGTGTCCGAGCGGGAGAGGTGCGTGTCATCCTGCGCGCCGTTCTGGATTGGCAGGTCGGTCGTCGAGAAGGTGGAGATGTTGTATTGGTTCGGGTCGCTGGAAGAGATCTGGTGCTGGCCGCCTGTCCGCATCAGCATATGCAGATCGCCTGGTCCGGAGGAGGTAACCATAGCTTCTTCAGCGGTTGTGACCCTGGGGTTGGCCGGTTCGGTGACGTCGGCGAGAAAGACATGACGCCAGACGGCAGTGCCGTTTCCGGCGCGGACATCCTGCACATACAGCACGAGGTTGCGGAAGTCTTCGTCGAAGACGCGGGGTTCGACCTCGAAGGAGGCCTGGGCATACTTTAGCGAGTTTTCCAGTTTCAGCAGCGACGCCGCAGCGCGCGGTGCGACGTAGATGGAGTTGGCAAGACCCAGCAGCAGCGCCGCGATCGATACGACCGAGACGATGCGTACGAAGTCCAGCGCACCCATTCCGGAGGCCCGCATGGCAGTGATTTCGGAGTCGGCCGCGAGGCGCGACAGGCCAAGCAGGATGCCCACCAGAACCGCCATCGGAATGGTCACGATCAGAGCTTCGGGCAGGAAGTAGAGGACGAGGCGCGATACGTCTGAGAGAGAGGCGGAGTTGCGGACGACGATCTCCAGCAGCGGCCGCAGGCGCGAAGTGAACAGCACAAACGTAAACAGGACGCCGCCGAGCAGGGCGTGCGACGTCACTTCGCGAAGAATGTACCGGGTGAGAATGCGCATCGTGGGTGGGGCAACTGCTCTATGAGTGTAGCGTGTTGGCGGCTCTTACACTCGGTTCGCAGGTTGCCCCATGAAGTTCCTTCGGCATGAACACTGCGTTTAGACCGGTGTTTGAACGCGAGACAACGACGCGGGAACCAGATTGCCGTTAATGAGGATGCTGCGATCTACACCCTGAAGAACCGCCTTCATCAGGTTGTAGCAGGCCGTCTCCGTAGGATTGAAGTACTCGCCGTGGATTGAAATTCCCCCAACATCCGTGTTCAGGATGGACGAGCAGTCGACGTCCCAGACGTTGTCCGGGAGCGGGTAGGTACGGTCGAGACCGGCACGGCCCAGACGGCGTTTGCCGAAGTGCTTCAGACCGGCGGAGGCGCCCAGAACATTGTCCCGGCCAGTGTAGAGCGCGGTGATGCGATAGGCGAGATTGCTTAGGCCCTCGCCGTCGCCATGAGATACACTTTCGCCGTTGCGGAAGAGGTCGTTATCCACATCGGCAGCCACCATCAGCACCTCCTGCAGCAGGCTGACGAGCAGTGGGCGGTTCTTGCGAGTCCAGACTGAATTCATCGCAGATTCTAGCACGTAATTTCCCATGCTGTGCGAGATGATCGACGTTTTGGCCCGGCAGGCATTGGTTGTGCTGATGGCGGTCTGAAGCTGCTTGATCGACATCCAGTCGTAGAGGTTGGAGAGGACCTCGGTTAGGTCGTCGCCCGTCTTCCGCGCCTCGGACCGATCCGGTAAGTAGCCGAGCAGAGCGCCCTTGGACGGCCAGTCAAACGAGATGACTTCGCCGAGCGAATCGGGTCCGTCAAACAAATTCGACGCAACGTTGCCGTAGGTGCCCATCGCGGAAGTCCACGTTACGTTATAGCCGTGGATAAAGAGGCAGACATGCTTCTGCTTTTCGGGAGCGAGGCCGAAAGGATCGGGAAACCTGCTGGCCACATCGACAAGCTTCTGCTTGAAGGTGTCCGCTGTTTCCTGCTGCCAGGATGCCAGGGAATCCAAAGGCAGGCCGACTGCCTTCAGGGTCCAGTAAGTAAGTACGTCCTGAGTCGTACCCAAGCCATTCGCTGCAATATTTCTATTAGTGATTAGCCAGCGCATTCATCACCTCGAGAACTACCATTAGCAGGCACGATAGGCTTGTTGTATTGAAATGCCAAGAATATTCCGCATAAAACAAATATTTAACTGGGCGGTTTCAAGTTTGAAGTGCAACGGGGTTGAAGGTTCGGTGCCAGTATTTCACGAAGTCGAAGTCGGGTAGGAAGACTTCAGCGGGGCACTTCCAACCGAGGGTCTTGCGAGGTTGCGTGTTGAGCGCCCAGGCGATGGCGTC
>JAYVZU010000275.1:0-15419 GCA_043783075.1 Rhodanobacteraceae bacterium | reverse complement strand
AACGAACGCCTGGTCTCAATATTGCCGCCGCCGTTCTTGTTCACGGTCATCACACCATTGGCGACATCCCATGTAGCCGGCGACTTGTCTTTCACCGTCACCCACTCGTCAAGACCCTTACCGTCGAACAGAACGATCGCATCGGAAGGCACGCCAATACTCACCGCTCCCGGCGTAACGATCTTCGGCTCGGGAGCCCAGATCTCCGTATCTTCTGGCTTGGCCTTGGGAGCCTCAGCCTGTTGTGCAGCGAGTACCGGAGCAACGGCAACAAAAGCGAGGATGGGGAAGAGGATCGAAGTTCTTAGTTGCTTCATTTGAGACGAAAATATACGCGCTTTCGTTTGGTATGGGCAAGGCGTACTACAGAACTGAAGCTAAGGCGCATCATCACAACAAACCGCATCTACTTCTCGGCAGACATCGACTGCAGCAGCCCCCGAATGTATCCGTAGCAGAAAGCAAACGACTGCAACGAGTTCGGATCGGTGTCCGCAATCGGTACATGGTCCGGCATCAGCATGTACGGATACCCCACCTCCCGATACACCCGGATCGCCTTCACAAAGTCCACATCGCCCTCATCTGGAAACACCTCCAGAAAATCATTCCGATGTCCCCTGATATTCCGAAAGTGGACATTGAAGATCTTCTTCCGCGTCCCAAAGTATCGAATCACATCAAAAATCTCGGTGCTCGGATTCTCCAGATTCTCCGAAATCGTTCCCTGACAGAAATTCAGCCCGTGATAATCGCTCTCGCGGATCGTAATAAACCGCTTCAGCCCATCGATCGTCCCCAGTACGCGGTTGATCCCCTGGTAGCCCTCCAGCGGTACCCCAGGGTCTTGCGGATGACACGCCATGCGAATCTTGTACTCATTCGCCACGGGGATGATCCTATCCAGAAAGTATGTAATCCGCTCCCAGAACGCGTCCCCATCGACGTGTCCAGCCTTCGTCAGCGGCGTCGCCGGGTGCGCCTCCGACACTTTCCAGGTGTGATACATCGCGTCACCCCGCCCCTGTGTCCGGCCAGAACGCAACACCCCTAGAATGCTCATGTTGTACTTGATCGACGGAATCCCCGCCTGCGCGCAGTTCCGGATAAAAATCTGAAGCTGCTCAATATCCCGGTCGCGTTCCGGACTCTGCGCCAGCATCACAGCCGGATGCTTCTCGGTATCGATATAGCTCGACTCCAGAAACGGCGGCGCTGTGCAATCCACCGAAACCCCGTACTTCCCTGCCAAATCCGTCATCGACTTGAGCTCTTCCACACTCGCATACAGTCGCCCGTCCGCAATCTTCGGATAGCCGCAGATATTCCGTACCCCATACCGCGCAAGATACTTCAGGTGCACGTCATTCGTCGGAGCTGTCTGGTCGCCAAGCGTCATCAGCACTGGGTTCAGAGCCTTGGATGGTGCCGCGTTGGTGACGCTCGGTGCCGTGGTGGTTACAAGCCCAGCCGCGCCCGACGTTGCGAGAAACTGCCGTCTATTCATGCCCAACATCCTACGCGAATCTGCGCTACCCTTTCATCATGTAAACGATTTCCTCTCCCCTCCCTCGCAGGGTGGCAGGACACATACAATCTCAAGTACTATTGGGGTCTCCGATGGGGAAGCGAATGCCCGCGGTCCGTCTCACTCACATTCTGGTCGGCGGGAAGACCAAGTCCTGGCCATCCGGTATCCGCACCGCACACCAGCTGACTCATCACTGGCAACGTAAACGAAGAGGGTAAGCAGGGCTATGAAGAGCATCAAACTAGTAGCAGTACTTGCAGTCGTCGGCAGCGTCTTCCTATCTCAGGACAGCACGCGCCCCATCTTCGCGGCCTCCGGCACCGGTCAGGCAGCGGTCGTTGCACACGGCGCAGAGGTCTTCGCCGCTAACTGCGCCATGTGCCACGGCAAAAATCGCGAGGGCAACCCGCCCATCTTCCCAAGCCTTATCGGCGTCGAGACCCGCCTGACCGCGGATCAGATCAAAACAATCGTCCAGAACGGTCGCGGCAAAATGCCCCCGGCCTCGCAGGTCAAGGGCGACGACCTCACCGCCGTCGTAGCCTTCCTCACCGCGTCGGCCGCCGCCCCTGCCCCCCCGCCCGCTGTTCCCGCACCTCAAGCCCCAGCAGCAGGACCCGCTGCTGCTCAAATGTCGCCACTCGTCGAGGCCGGTAGTCGTACCTATCTCCAGAATTGTTCCTTCTGTCACGGTCGAGACACCATGGGCGGCGAGAGCGGACCAGACCTCACTCGCTCCAAGCTCGTCCACGACGACGTGAACGGCAGCAACATCGCCGACGTCGTTCGCCTCGGCCGCAGCGGCGACAAAAAGATGCCCGCCTTCAACCTCTCAGCCGACGAGATGAGTGGCCTCGTAGCCTTCATCCATCGCGCTGCTGATATGGCCGCCAAGAAAAAGGGAGGCCGCCGCGGCGTCGAAGTTTCCGACCTCCAAACCGGCAATCTTGAAGCAGGGAAGTCCTACTTCAACGGCGCTGGCACCTGCTCCACCTGCCATTCACCCACAGGCGACCTCGCCGGCGTAGCCACCCGCTACGAGGGCCTCCAGCTTGAAGAGCGCATGCTCTACCCCCGCAACGTCAAGAGCAAGATCGTCGTCACGCTCCCCTCGGGCGAAACCCTCTCCGGCACCGTCGCCTATCAGGACGAATTCATAATCGGTATGCGCGACACGACCGACACCTATCACTCGTGGCCCATCAACGCGATCAAGTTCAAGATCGATGCCCCCGTCCATGCCCACGTCGATCTGCTGCCCAAGTACAGCGACGCCGACGTCCACAATCTCATGGCGTACATCCAAACCCTGCGCTAGCCAAGGTGATATTGCATGAAGCAAGTCGTATTCAAGTCATTCACAATCCCATCGATCCTCACTGTCGCCCTCTGGTTTCTCGCCGGTGTCGCCCCTATTCGCGCCAATGCGCAGAACCTGACCCCCGACAAAATCCTGCATCCAACCCCCGATAGCTGGCCCACCTATCACGGGGACTACTCCGCCAAGCGCCACAGCAAGCTCATTCAGATCACGCCAGCCAACGTCCACGATCTCGGGCTCGCATGGGCCTTCCAGACCAACCAGACCGCAGCCATCAAAGCCTCGCCGTTGATGGTCGATGGCATCCTCTACTTCACCGTGCCAGACAACGTCTGGGCCGTCGACGCCCGATCCGGCCACATGCTCTGGCGCTACACCTACCCGCCCAATAGTTCCGACCACATCGGCAACCGTGGCGTCGCGATGCTGAAAGACGCCCTCTACTTCATGTCGCCCGACGGCCACATGATCTGCCTCGACGCCAAAACCGGTAAAGTTCGCTGGATGGTTGTCGTAGCCGATCCCAAAAAAGGTTACTGGACCACCGACTCACCCCTCGTCATCCGCAACCACGTCATCGTCGGAGTCTCCGGCGATCTCGACAACATTCAGGGCTATCTGCAGTCCCGCGACCCCGAAACCGGCGCGTTGCAGTGGCAGTGGAACAGCACGCCTCCCGACGGCACACCCAACGCCACCAGCGGTGGCATGATGTGGATGACCGGCAGCTACGATCCCGACCTCAACATGATCTACTGGGGCACTGGAAATCCAACCCCGGTCCTCGCAGGCGATGCCCGCCCCGGCGACAACCTCTACACCTGCAGTATTGTCGCCCTCAACCCCGACACCGGAAAGTTCGAATGGGGTTTCTCCGCCTCCCCCCACGACACCCATGACTGGGACGCCGTAGAAACCATGGTCCTCGTCGACGCCGACTTCCACGGCCAGCCCCGCAAGATGCTTATGCAGAGCTCCCGCAACGGCTACTTCTTCGTCCTCGATCGTGCCACCGGCAAGAACCTCCTCACCGCACCCTTCGGCCCCGTCAACTGGGCCTCCGGCATCGACAAGGAAGGTCGTCCCATCCCGAATCCCGCCAAGGATCCTGCCCAGGATGGCCGTCTGATCGCCCCCGACGAGGGCGGCCTCACCAATTACCGCTCCCCCAGCTTCGACCCCAAAACCGGGCTCTTCATCGTCGACGCCCATCCCAGCTGGAGCATCTACTTCACCAAGCCCGACGACGGCACCTACGGCTGGGCCGGTGCAGACTACGGCCTCTGGGGCAAGGCTGTCCTCGAAGCAATCGACTATCAGACCGGAAAGTTCAGGTGGACCCACGAACTCGGCGAAGGCGGCTCCGGAGCTGGCGTCCTCACCACCGACTCCGGCCTGCTCTTCACCGGTGACTCCACCGGTAGCATCCTCGCACTCGATACCGCAGACGGCAAAACCGAGTGGCACGCCGGCACCGGAATGCCCATGCAAAGCTCGCCCATGACTTACATGCTCGACGGCCGGCAGTACGTCGTCTCCGGCAGTGGCGGCGTTCTCTTTGCGTGGGCTCTTCCAGCCACGCGCTAATATCGCTTCATAGCAACACAGCAACAGTTTTCAAATGGGGAAACAAATGATCCGCATCAAAGTCGTTAGCGCGTTATGCGCGTGCCTCGTAGTAGCTGGCTGTTCACCCAATAAGAAGGCCGCAGCACCCGCGCCGGAAGTCGTTCCAGAATCCAATGCCCCGCGCGTCTACGTCACCAACGAAGTCTCCGGCGACATGACCATCATCGACTCCGGCACCTTCCGCGTCCTCGCCACCGTCCCCCTCGGCAAGCGCCCCCGCGGAATCCACGCCAGCCCCGACGGCAAGACCATCTACATCGCGCTGAGCGGTTCGCCCATCGCCGGCCCGAATGTCGATGAGAGCACCCTGCCCCCAGCCGACCACTCCGCCGACGGCATCGGCGTCTTCGATGTCGCCCAGCGCAAGATCGTCAAAACCCTCCGCAGCGGCAACGACCCGGAAAACTTCGACATCAGCAAAGATGGCAACCTCATCTTCATCTCCAACGAAGACGACTCTGCCGTCAGCATCCTCGACGTGACCAAGGGCGACATCATCAAGACCCTCAAGATGGGCGCGCAACCCGAAGGTGTTCAGGTCTCGCCCGACGGTAAGCAGGTCTACATCACCTCCGAAGAAGACGGAAACATCTCTGTCCTCGACATCAAATCCCAAAAGATCGTCTCCACCTTCAAGGTCGGCCACCGCCCCCGCAACGTAGCCTTCATGCCCGACGGCAAGCGAGCCTTCGTCAACGCCGAAAACGACGGCGCCGTCGACATCCTCGACACCGTAAAACACAAGATGCTCGACCCCATCCAGATCGGCAAGCCCGGCCTCGTCAAGCCCATGGACGTCATTCTCTCCGCCGACGGCAGCAAGCTCTTCGTCAGCACCGGTCGCGGCAAAAACGTCGTCACAGTCGACACCGCAACCAACAAAATCCTCGGCTCCGTCGAAGTAGGGAACCGCCCCTGGGGCATCACCCTCTCCCCCGACGGCAAGACCCTTTACTCAGCCAACGGCTCCTCCAACGACGTCTCAGTCGTCGACGTAGCCACCAACACCGTCACCAAGAAAATCCACGCCGGCACTAGCCCCTGGGGTCTAATCGTCCTGCCCAAGCAATAAGCTGATAACCAAGTAACACGACCGAAGGAAGCTGCTGGAGCCGTCTTTGTTATGAGACAGCTTGAAAAGCCCTTGTTTTGAAAGGGCGCGGCTTCAGACGCGCCGTGAGTAGAGCAGAATCAAACCGGCTTTAGCCGCTGAGGGAATGCCCCCAGACGGAAAATAGCTTTTCACCGACCCTTACCGGAACCCGCACTACTTCGCTTTAAGCACAAACTCCGCCGTCGCCGCCGTTTTCGGGGCGACGGTCACCTGTTGTTCCTGCGTCCCAAGCTTCTCCTGCCAAACCGCCAGCGTATACGTCCCCGCCGGCAGATTCGCAATCGTAAAGCTCCCATCCTCCCCCGACACCGCAAAGTACGGGTGGTCCAACACCCCGATATAAGCCCGCATCCAGCTATGGATATTGCACTTCACCGGGATCATCACCTCAGCCTGCTGGAACTTGCGATTCATCGGCGGATCACCCGCCCCCTGGCTATGATTCCACTCGCGATTCGTCATCGCCATCGGATGAATGTTGTGCGTCACCGGGTCCGAATTGATCACCTGAAACGTCTGCCCGGTCTGCACACCCATAATTCGTGGCCGGAACCAGCAGCCATTTTGGTCGATCACCACCGGCTGCGCTGGCACCGCAAACTTCTTCCCCTCCAGCCCGCTCTTGATATACACAAACGCGTTCGCCACCGAGCCATTCGCCCCCACCACCAGCGACTCGTCATAAGCTTTCCCCTTATGCGCTTCCACGCAAGCCGGGTCGCCGCTCATGTCAATCACATTGCGCACCGGAGCCTTCCCCGCAAACTTGATATTGCCCGTCACCGACCCCGCAGTAGCACCATCGGCCGTGTAATACGCAACGGCCGGTTCAGCCGCCACAGGCTTCGCAACCGGCTGTTTCGAGCAACCAACCAACACCACCAAAGCCAACATAGCCCCAACGCTAACTCTCATCATTTCGAGTTACTCCCCGCACCCGTCTCGGGTGGCCCAACATTCGGCGGCAAGCTCCCGCTCAAAGACTTCATAAATTCAACCAGGTCGCGTCGGTCCTGCCCTGTCAACGCAATCGTCTTCATATCACGGTCCAGGAATGGATTCGAGTTGCCCTCACCCGCATAGAAGTCTACGACATCCTGCAGCGTCTTCAGCTTGCCGTCATGCATGTAAGGCCCGGTGTTCGCGATGTTCCGCAACGTCGGCGTCATAAACGCGCCAGTGTCCGTCTCAACCTTGGTCTCGTGGTATCGACCCACATCCGTAATGATCCCGTCCTCACTCACACCCTCACCCGTGTTGTGAAACTTACCGTCCGTAAACAGCGCCGAGTGGCGACCGATCGAGTGACACGCAGCACAATTACCCCGATGCGGATCTTTAAAAACCTCCAGCCCCCGCACCTGCTCCGGCGTCAGCGCCGCCTTATCCCCGCCGAACTGGTAGCGATCAAACGCCGAGTTCCCAACCAGTACCGTCCGCTCAAAGCTCGCAATCGCCTTCTCCACCCGCTCCAGAGTCACATCCGGGCTACCATACGCCTTGCGAAACATCTCCTTGTACTCAGGAACTTTGCCAAGTTTCGCAACGGACACGTCGTGCGGCATGTCCATCTCCACCGGATTCGCAATCGGCCCCGCTGCCTGCAACTCCAGGCTGCTAGCCCGGCCATCCCAAAACTGCAAAGGCAAATAAGCCGAGTTCTCAAGCGTCGGTGCGTTCCGAACCCCAACCTTGCCCGCCACACCCAGAGCCACCGACGTGTGATCCGTAAAATCAAGCTCCGGCTTATGACACGACGAACACGCAATCGAATCGTCCCGCGAGAGCCGCTTGTCGTAAAACAGCATCCGACCCAGCGCAATCGCATCCGCTGTCGGTGAATTGTCAGCGGGAATCGGGACGTCCGGCAACCCAAGCGGCGGATGGATCTCTACAGTCGGTCCCAACGGAATGTCGCTAACGGAATGCTTACATCCACTGACAAATAGAAGGGTAGCCACCGCCGCCAGCAGGATTCTCCCGCGGCCAAATCGTGGCGTAAGAAGGGAACCAAAACCACTTACGGCCTTCTGGCCCTTCTCCTCAGCTGTCCCGCACCCACCCATCCGCTTAAGCCTCCGAACACACTAAGTTTACATTGCGACCCGCAGTTACTTTGTGATGCAGCTACTTAGTTATGTGCGTTGCTTCCATCCTGTGATGCCTGCTATAAAGGTGTCCGAAATTCAGGAGCATTTATGTTGCGTCGTGACTTTGTCCGCGCTGTCGTAGTCGCCGGAGTCGCTCCGCGGGTCCTCCTCGCGCAACAGGCTGGCAAGCCTCAGCTACCCGCCCCGGCCCCTGTCCCGTGGACGCTCGGCCTCAACCCCAAGACCCCTCTGCCCCACACGCAATCCGCCGAGACCATCGCCGACGGAAAGCTCGCCTTCTTCACCGCCGCGCAACTCGCGACGATCTCCCGCCTCAGCGATGTCTTGATGCCCGCGGTAGGCAACAAGCCAGGCGCCCTCCAGGCCCACACGCCGCAGTTCATTGACTTCCTCATGGCGACATCCCCGGCCTCTACGCAAAAGATGTACACCAGCGGCCTCGCATGGCTCAATCAGGAAGCTCTGAATAAATTTAAAACCTCGTTTGCCTCACTCGATAACGCCAAAGTCGACGCCATCATTAAGCCTTGGCTCCGAACCTGGCTCAGCGATCACCCGCCCACCGAGCTCCACGCCGACTTTATCAACATCGCCCACTCCGACATCCGCAGCGCCACCATCAACTCCAAACAGTGGAGTGCCACGCCCTCCGCGCCCACCCAGCAGAAGACCGAGGTCGCCCTCTACTGGACGCCGATCGAACCGGCCATCAACGCCCCCAAACCCCACGTAGCCGCGCACCTCAATGCCATTTCTTCATCTGGCCAGAAGCTGCCCCAGTACTCCCGTTAGCTTGAATGTCCCGTGGCGACGCATCACCGCGCCACCAAGGTTGTCATACCCACCACGGTCGCCATTCCCACCACTGTCGTCATTCTGGCGAAGCCAGAATCTCAGTAGTTGCTCTTCAGATAGCTGCAAATCACTCCGAAACTCGCTCTAATCACCAGAAGGTACTCCAAGCCCATGACCTCTGAATTGTTCGATGTCCTAATTATTGGCTCCGGCCACGCCGGCGGTATGGCCGCAAAGGTCCTCACCGAGAACGGCGCACGCTGCCTCATGCTCAACGCCGGCCCCGTCGCCGACGTCGTTCGCGACGCCGAGAGCAAGCCCGCCTACGACCTGCCCTATCGCGGAATTCGCCCGCCCAGCAAGGTCCCCCACGTCTTCCAATCCAACGAGTTCAACGCCAACGTCTGGGTCGACGAAAAGGAAGTCCCATACACCTTCGACCCCGCCAACCCCTACAACTGGGTCCGAGTCCGGCTCTTCGGTGGCCGATCCCTCTTCTGGTCGCGCCAGTCCTTCCGGCTCAGCGACTACGAACTCAAAGGCAAGTCCCACGACGGCTTTGGCGAAGACTGGCCCATCAACCACGCCGACCTCGCCCCCTTCTACTCCCGTGTCGAAGACATCTTCCAGGTCGCCGGCGCCCTCGATGGCCCGCCCCAGATGCCTGACGGCAACTTCGTCCTCGACGAGGAACCCTGGTCGAAGTCCATGCAGCGTTTCGCCGCAGCCGGCAAGCCCTTCAACATGCCCGTCTGCAAGCAGCGCCGAGCCCTCGGCCGCGACGGCCTCGCCAGCTCCGTAAACCTTCTCCTGCCAGACGCCGAAAAGACCGGCAAGCTAACCTCCATCGCCAACGCCGTCGTCCGCGAGATCACCACCGACAAGGCCACCGGCAAGCCCAACGGCTGCCACTTCGTCGACCGACTCTCCGGCCGCGAGATGTCCGTCAAAGCCCGCATCGTGGTCCTCGCTGCCGGAACCCTCGAGTCCACCCGCCTCCTCCTCAACTCCAACCTCGCCAACTCCAGCGGCCTCGTCGGTCGATACCTCATGGACCAGATCTACGGCGCGGGAGTCACCTGCTCCGTGCCCGAAGCCCGCGGCAGCAAAGGAGACAAGACCGTCATGGGCGGTGGAGCCATCGTCCCGCGCTTCCGCAACATCAACACCAAAGCCGACGGCTTCCTCCGCGGATACGCCCTCAACGTCACCAGCAGCACCGGCGCGGTCGACCCACGCAACTTCGCCGCCTACGGTGCCGAACTCCAGCAGAAGCTGGACGAATACCACGGCAGCGCCTTCCACATGACCATCATGGGCGAAGTCCTCGGCCGCTACGAAAATCACGTCCGCATCAACAAAGAAAAAGTCGACGCCTGGGGAATCCCCGTCCTCCACATCGAAACCCACTACACCGACAACGAGTACAATATGGCCAAAGACGCCGTGAACGTCGGCTGTGCGGTGGCCGAAGCCTCAGGCTTTGAAGTCCTCTCCAAAAACGTCGTCCCCAACCCGCCCGGCTACAGCATCCACGAGGTCGGAACCTGCCGCATGGGCGACGATCCCAAACAAAGTGTCCTCAACAAGTGGAACCAGAGCCACGACCACAACAATCTCTTCGTCGTCGACGGTGCCGCCTTCACCAGTTCTGGTTGGCAAAATCCCACCATGACCATCCTCTCCCTCTCCATGCGCGCATCGGAATACCTCTCCGGCGAAATGAAGAAGCAAAACCTCTAACCCCATGGCGGATCAATGACCGTATCGCGCAGAAAATTCGTAGCCGGAACCGCAGTCGCCGCTCTTGGCCTCGCAACCCGTTCCTCCTTTGCCAACCCCTTCGGCCTCCCACTCGGAGTCCAGCTCTACTCCGTGCGCCAGCAGATGATCGAAGACTTCGACGCCGCACTCGCCGGAGTCGCCGCCGCCGGATTTACCGAAGTAGAAGCCGCCGCGCTCCCCAAAAAGCCGGCCAAAGAACTCCGCGCCTCGCTCGACAAAGCCGGCCTACGCTGCGTCAGCGCACATCATCCCTTCGCAGACCTCCACGCCCGCTTCAACGAGATCGTCGCCCACGACAAGGAACTCGGCTGCCAATATCTTGTCTGCTCCAGCCCCAGCTTCAGAACCCTGCCAACCCCCGGCACCAAAAAGACCATGTCGCTCGACGACTGGCACTACATGGCCGAGCAGTTTAACACCATGGGCGAGAGAACCCTCGCCTCCGGCGTCCACTTCGGCTACCACAACCACACCCCGGAGTTCACCCTAACCGACGGCAAGATCCCACTCCTTGAACTCATCCGCCTCACCGACGCCAAAAACGTCACCTTCGAGCTCGACTGCGGCTGGGCCATCGTCGGCGGAGCCAACCCCATTGACCTCCTCAAAACTCAGCCTCACCGCTTCTCCTTGCTCCACGTCAAAGACTTCATCGTCGACCCCAAAGCCGCCAAAGGTGTTGAGCCAAAAGTCACGGAACTAGGGCAGGGAAGCATCGACTACAAACCTATCTTCGCCCAGGCCGCCAAAACCCAGAAGATCCTCCACGCCTTCGTCGAACAGGAAGCCTTCACCATGCCCTGGAAGCAATCTCTGCAGGTCGACGCCGACTACATGAAGAAGTTCAAAGCCTAACCAAAAAGGGAACCCATGTCCGCTTGGAATCGTCGTAGCTTTCTCAAGGTAGCCGGAGCCGCCTCCGCCTATACACTCGCCAGCCCCAACCTCGCTTTGCTTGGCCAATCCCCCCGCAAGATCGGCCCCAACGACAACATGCAGATCGCCCTTATCGGCGCCGGTGGCCAGGGCCAGTCAGACACCCGCTGGGCCGTCCAGGTTCCCGGCGTCAAGCTAGTCGCCGCAGCCGACTGCTACGACGGCCGCCTCGCCCACTGCAAGGAAGTCTGGGGCAATGACGTCTTCACCACCCGCGACTACCGCGAAATCCTCGCCCGTCCCGACATCGATGCCGTCATCATCGCCACCCCCGACCACTGGCACAAGCAGGCCTCCGTCGACGCCCTCCGCGCCGGCAAAGATGTCTACTGCGAAAAGCCCATGATCCACCTCTACGCCGATGGTCCGGATATGATCGCCGCCGCCCACGAAACCGGCCGCATCCTCCAGGTCGGCAGCCAGCGTGTCAGCTCGTCCCTCTATGCCAAGGCAAAAGAACTCCTCGCCTCCGGAGCCATCGGCAAGCTCAACATGGTCAACGCCCATTGGGACCGCAACTCCTCTACCGGAGCCTGGAACTACACCGTCCCATCCGACGCCTCGCCCGAAACCTGCGACTGGCCCCGCTTCCTCGGCACCGCACCCAAAATTCCGTTCAACGCCGAACACTTCTTCCAGTGGCGCAAATGGGCAGCCTACGGCAGTGGAGTCGCCGGCGACCTCTTCGTCCACCTCTTCAGCGGCACCCACTTCGTCACCGGCTCCAACGGTCCCACCCGCGGCATGGCCACCGGAGCCATTCGCTTCTGGAAAGACGGTCGCGACGCCCCCGACGTCATGCTCGGCCTCTTCGACTATCCCGAAGGCTTCAACCTCAGCCTCCGCGTAAACTTTGTCGATGGCGGCGAGGAGAGCGAAGGCCTCACCTTCATCGGCTCCGAAGGCCAGTTGGAGATCACAAAAAACTCCGTCATCGTAAGCCGCACCCCGCGCGAAAAAAGCCCCGGCTACACCGTCGGAACCTTCACCACCGCCATCCAAAAGAGCACACTCGACGACTACCTGAAGAAGTATCCACCGTCGCTCCCAACCGGCCCAACCCAACTCCGCACCGAGACCTACACCGCAGTCCAGGGCTACAGCGACAGCTTTGACCACTTCACCAACTTCTTCAACTCCGTCCGCTCCCGCAAACCCGTAGTCGAAGATGCCGTCTTCGGATTCCGTGCCGCCGGTGCCGCCCTGCTAAGCAACCTGAGCATCGAGCGGGGGGCCACAGTCAAGTGGGATCCCATCGCCATGAAGCTAGTCTGAAGTTTTGCGGTGTCATCCCGTAGGGATCTGCTGTTGTCGTCGCACTGCCCGTTTTGAAAGGGCGCGGCTTCGGCCCCGCCACAATCCAAGCAAAATCAACCCGGCTTTAGCAGCCGAGGGAATCTCTCGGGACCGAAAGCATCCTCTTGCGCCCGACCTTCATCAATGCCCCGAAGTATGTCTTAGGACACTCACCAAATACTTCGCACCTTCAATCGCCACATCCTCGGGACTTACATCCATATCCGCCCAAAGATATCCGGGCGAGATAGGCTCCATCTCCGAATATCCAAACCCCTCAATCATTAAATATCCGGAGTAACTCGTGTCCCGCAGCGCCCGCACATTCCCGCTAAAATCAACATGACCAGTCCCCAACAATCCGCGGTCATTCTCACTCGGATGAACATGTTTCAAGTGTTTACCTAGCAGTCGGATCGCCCCGGCAATACTCTTCTCCCCAATATTTGCATGGAATGTGTCGATCGTAACTCCAACGCGCGGATGTCCCACCGCTTCACACAAAGCCGCTGCCTCCTTAGCCGTGGTCAGGAAAAACGTCTCCGAGCGGTTCACTGACTCAATCGCCAAATCAATCCCCGTAGCATCCAGCGTCGGCGTAAGTGCGTGCATCGCCTCGACAGCCCAATGCCACTCGTCGCTGCTCCACCGATGATTCGGCAGATAGCCAATCGGCTCGTAAACAGGCCCTCCGACGAGCTTTGCACTCATCTCTGCCGCAACCTTCAGACTCGTCTACAGGTGCTCAACCGACCGCTTCCGCACACCCGCGTCCTCGCTGATCGGATTCATCCCCGCCGGAAGAATCGCGCATACCGTGCAATCAATCACACTAGCCGCCGTGGCTCTGCGAATCTTCGCGGCAGGCAGTTGAACAGGGTCAAACATCGGCACTTCAAACGCTGTGAGTCCACGATCGCGAAGCCGCGGTAAAACATCTAAGTGTGATTCCTGAAAATCTGCCGTCCAGGCAAATGCACTTACACCAATTCTCATAACTCACCATTATTCTTTCCGTACTTACTAAGGATGGTTAGTCGATGCGCCCAGTTTAGTGGCTTGCTTCTCTTCCAGTGCGGCGTCCACTGTCTTACCCTGTCGGCCATAAGCGGTTGCAAGTAAGTGGTGCGGCTCAGCCAGTGTAGGATCAGCATTTACTGCAGTAGTAAGTTGATAAATTGCTTCCGAAACCTTGTTCTGCTCCAGTAAAGTACGTCCACTCTTCAACGCGAACTCCGCCCTCTGCTTGTTCATCGCAGCCCGGCTCAAGTCTGCCGCAATCTTTCGTTCGGCCGCCGCCTCTGCGGTCCGTCCTGCCTGTACATTCAGTGTAGCCAACTGAATATGCAGACTAGGCTGATCGGGCTGTAGATCAATCGCATGATGCAGCGCCTCCGCCGCGCCCGCCGCATCCCCGGAATTCTTCAGCACACCACCCAGCAACGCCCACGCATCGCCATTGCCCGGCTGCAGCGCGGTGGCTCGTTGTAAGTTCGAAATCGCCTCCGGATACTTCCCCTGCTGCATATAAATCACGCCCAGCGTGTACACCGGATCGGGCAAAGTCTGGTCCAGCGCAGCCGCGCGTTCAAACTCCGGAACCGCCGCCCCAAGGTTATCCTTTAGCTTATAAGCCAGCCCAAGATCGTAGTGCAGGTGCGCATTATCTGGCTCGATTTCAAGTCCCGCCTTGAACTGTTTCACCCCATCATCCAGATCCGCCTTCTGCAGATACGCCGCGCCAAAATCCTCCCGCAGCGTCGCAGTGTCCGGCCCCGCCGCCAGAGCCTTCGCATAAAGCGGCAGTGCCCCCGCAGCGTCCCCTGTCTGAACTAGGGCCAGCGCATAGTTAGTCAGCGCCGCTCCCATGTTGAACGTCCCTCCGGTCGAAGCCGTCACTTTGGAAAATAGTGGCAACGCCCCTTTGGCATCGCCACTAGCCTGCAGCGCAACAGCCAGTCCATACAGAGCGTCCGCCGACTGCCCGCCAGTAGCCATTTCCACCGCTCGATGCAAACGCGTCAAAGCCTCTGTATCCCGATGCACCGCAGAAAGAGCATGCCCCAACTGTAACTCCGCATCGAAGTTATTCGGCATCGCAGCCACAGCAGCAGTCGCCGGAGTTATCGCCTCCTCTGGTCGGTTCAACATCAGCAGTGCCGCCGCAAGGTGCAACTGCGCCTGCCCCAGCGATGGTTCCGAGACGACAGCCCGCTGAAAATAAGGCAGCGCATCCTGAAGCCGGCCCGCCTGAGCCAGCGCAGTCCCTAGCCCATCGTTCAAAAGTCCTGACCCCGGTGCCTGATTCACCGCCTTGCTCAATACATCAATCGCCGCCGAAACCTGTTTCGTTCCCGCCAGCGCAGTCGCATAAGCCAGTGTCTCTTCCGGAGACATCGCCAGCGGGTTCATCCCCGTAGCATTCTCCCGAAACACCGCCAGCGCTGCCTCGTATCGCCCCAAACCAGCCAGTGCCCGTCCAAGATTCAGATCGACCGCAAGATCCCCCGGAGCCATCCGACGTGCGGTCTGCAACTCCCCTACCGCGCCCTCCAACTGGTTCTGCGAAAGCATCACAAAGCCCAGCGCGGCATGTCCCGTCTCAATTTGCGGGGCCAGCTTCACCACTCGCTCGAAGGCTCGCCGCGCCGCTAAAAGGTCGCCCTTCTGCATCGCCCCCAAACCATCCGCCATCGCAGCTTTTGCCGGCGCAAGATCCCTGGACGACTTTTGCCCGAGCAGCGGAGAAGAGACCATCGCGGCCATCAGAATCGTCGTATAGAGCTTCATGGCAGGCTACTTCGTTGCCGCTTCAATCGCTACATAGCTGCGGCCCAGATACAGCCGAAAGCCACTCGCCGACCCCACCCCCGGCAAAATCTGCAGCGGATTCGGACGCAC
>JAYVZU010000274.1:0-5136 GCA_043783075.1 Rhodanobacteraceae bacterium | reverse complement strand
CATTCCTAACCAGATTGGGCGAAGCGGGTTGCGACGCTTGGACGCTGGCGCGCGTCGCTGGTCATTCTTCGATTGCCATGTCCGCGCGGTATGTCCATCCAAGCCATGACGCTGTTATGAACGTGTTCGCCCGTTTGCAAGCTTCGAAAAATTTACCCTTGCCAGTTTCACTCCAGTAGACCATTCAGTCGAGGTCCACTAAGCCCGCAGAAAGGATGAGCGGTTGACGTTCTGCCGTTGCGTTAGACACATGCTTGTCTGGAGAAACAATCTCTGGTGCCTCGTACCCCGGGGGAAGGCGCAATCTTGACACATGAGAATCGGCCCTCCGAGTGATGTTCACAAAGAATGGCCCGACATTTGCTTCGAGAATGTCTTGCATTCGATAATGCCCGACGATGATTGCGGCGGCCCAGACCTCTGGACGACTGTTGCTGTCAGTAAGCAGAAAGATACGGGCTCGTGCATCAATCACGGCTTGACGATTTTCTGGAACTGTCTCCAATCGCTTATCGCCAGTTACAGCTATCCAGTTATTTGCGCCGCAAAGTGAAATCCATTCAGGATCGCTGATGCTGTCATGAGCGTTTCCCGGATAGACGTCATAAATCGACTGAACTGCGAAACCGGCGCGACGCAGAATTTCTCCCATTCTCTTACCGTGGGTTCGATCCAGAAATATCTCAGCGTCGAGTTTAAGATGGCCGTTGGTCAAAATAGTCTATCGCTCTTTGTATTTTTTCCACGGGAATGCCAAAGTCGTCTGCGATGGATTCGGCATCTTCGCCGCCCTCGAACCTGCTATGAATTAGCCATACAGGAACACCCTCACCATCAATCACAGGCTGACTAGACGAGACCCCATAGGTGATGGAGATAATCTTGTCGTCCGGTTGTCCAGCAATGAGCGGGAAGATTTTCTTGACCAAATCGTGTTCATCCGCAACGACATGAGCCAAAAACCTATCCATGATGGGTTTGAAGTTTAGTTGACCCGGGGTGGACAAGTTTTCGTTTTCATCAACCGTTTGAACGAATAGGTCCTTCCCGTCTGTCTTGAAGTCTTTCGATATCAGTGGATGGCGCGAAGGATAACGTTCCAGAACCGTATCCACGGCGGTTCGAATGGACCGAACGCTTATTTTGTGCGCGTACCGAGTGGCTGCGAGAATGTGAATTTCGGCTAGGTTGAAGAACGAAAGAAGTTTGTTGTCCGGATCAGCGGGTTCGATGAGCGGTTCGAAGTATTTTTCGCCCCCGACGACGGGATATTTACGGCCCCACAACCATCCCGCAAGCGTCTGCGGGTTTACGCCAAGATAGCAAGAGGCGTCCGCTGGCGTATACGTCGCCAGTTCTCGCGGGTCCACGTCGGCCCGGAAGGTTCCTCTGCTCAGTTGAATCATCTCTGGATAACCTTCTGTCACGCGGCCAACGTTTGCAACAAAATTCACTGTTTAGCTGATTGCCTTTTGCGGTTCAAGCTGGCTTCATCGGCAGATGGCCTAAGACGACAAGACCGCGACCCGCTACGTTTTTCGCTACACCTTCTCGAAAAACTCTGCGAACTCGCGGTAAGTGATTGATTCAATGGTCGGGGCGGAGGGATTCGAACCCCCGACCCTCTGGTCCCAAACCAGATGCGCTACCAGACTGCGCTACGCCCCGACTCTTATTAGGATAACGCAGTTAGGCGGGGCGTGGGGATCGGGAGGGAGCTAAGGCGGGTCCTTCGTAGACATACCGCACGATAAGACAGTGCGGGATTCCGGGTCAGGGGCGGGTGGGTTGGTGGAGGGCGGTCCAAAGGTAGGCGAGGAGGAGGGCTGGGAGCAGCATGATGCCGACTAGGACGACGGCGAGGCAGGCGAAGACCAGCCAACTGGTTAGGGTGTGGCGGCGTGGGTCGGCGATGGAGCCTTCGAGGAGCTTGTAGTTGCGACGGTTGGCTCGCCAGGCGATGTCGAAGAGGTTGCCGATGAAGGGGATGGCACCGACGGCGGTCTCGATGAGGACGTTGAGGACCATGCGGGCGAGGACGATATACGGGACTCCGCGGGCCCAGGCGGCGAAGATGATGATCGTGGAGGCGAGGCCGGCGATGATGTCTCCGGCGCCGGGGATGAACCCGACGATGCCGTCGAGGCCGAAGCGGATGGGGGTCCCGGGGATGTGGATGAAGTCGTCGAGCAGGTGCGAAAGGATGTCTAGGTGCTCGTCGCTGAAGGGGCCGGCGGCGGCTTTCTCGCGCCAGGATCGGGTGGGCGGGAGGATTTCTGCGGCGGAGACAGGGTTGCGAACGGAGGCCATTTAGGGGATTAGACGATCTCTATTTAGATGGGTAGACATCTCTATGCCATTATGCGCCGTGGTGGGGTATACTTGGAGACGATACGGCGGCTATAGTTCAGTGGCAGAACGCCGCTCTGTGGCAGCGGATGTCGTGGGTTCGAAACCCACTAGCCGCCCCAATCACCCCCTCTTCCCGTTTTGTGTACGGCCCGTATCGATGGAAACCCTAAGTAACCAACGAGCGAGCGCCTTGCCCCAGAGCCTTTCCCCAGAAAATTCTCTTCCCAATTCGCTGGCCCGTGAGGGTTTTGCGGTGACGCCATTTGTTCCTCGGCGCTGGCTTGCGAATGGGCATCTGCAGACAATTGTGGGGAATCTTCTTTCTCGGAAAGACCGGTTACCGCATTACTCGACGGAGTTGGTGGAGGTTTCGCCAGCGACTCATAACCAAATTTCCAGTCAGGTGCTGTGCCAATGCCATTGGCAACCGGAGGCGGTGCGCCGGGAGCGGTTGACGGTGATTCTGGTGCATGGGCTGGAGGGGTCTTCGCAGTCGCAGTATGTGGTGGGCAATGCGAACAAGATGTTTGCGGCGGGATTGAATGTAATCCGGATGAATATGCGGAACTGCGGCGGTACGGAGTCGCTGACGCCGACGCTGTATCACTCGGGGCTTTCGTGCGATGTGAAGTGCGTGATGGAGTATGCGATTCGGCGGTACGGTTTAGAGCGCGTTGCGCTTGTTGGGTATTCGATGGGCGGGAATTTGGTGCTAAAGCTGGCGGGCGAGTTGGGGGATTCGCAGCCGAAGTTACGGGGGGTGGTTGGGGTGTCGCCGGCGCTGGATCTGGGGCCTTCGGCGGATGCGCTGCATTTGGCGGAGAATCGGCTTTATGAGCGGCGGTTTCGGAAGGCTTTGTTGAAGCGATTTCGGCGGAAGGTGATGCTCTTTCCACGATGTTTTGATCCCCGGCAGGCTGATGGCGTGGAGTCGCTGCGGGATTTCGATGAGCGGATTACGGCGCTGTACTCGGGATTTTCCAGCGCGACCGACTACTACTACCGGGCGTCGGCGGGGCGGGTGATCGAGAAGATTGCGGTACCGACGCTGGTGCTGAACGCGCTGGATGATCCGTTTATCCGCGTGACCGAAGAGAGCGATGCGAAGCTGCGGGCGAACCCGAACGTTACCTATCTGGAGACGGAGCATGGGGGGCATTGCGCGTTTCTAGAGTCCGCAGACAAGGCGAGCGGGTACGACGGGTATTGGGCCGAGAGGACGCTGCTGCGGTTTTTGCTGATGCAGGAGTAAGGCTTGCGGCTAGGGGATGAGCTGTATAGGTCTTCCGAGGCACCGGTGGAGTCTGTATAGTGGTCGCAAACAGGTGAACCCATTGAAAATAACAAACCGGCCCCTGAGCGTGATTGCAGGCTTTGTCGCTTTGCTGCTTATTTTGATTGCGAACGCAGTGATTGCGCGGCGGCAACTTAGAGTGCAGGAGAGCAGCCAGGTCTGGGTCTATCACACGCAGCAGGTTCTGATTGCGTTGAGTCAGACGGAATCGCTGATGAAGGACGTTGAGACTGGCCAGCGCGGATTTCTCTACACCGGGAATCTGACCTATCTTGCGCCGTACGAATCGGCGGTTCGCGAGTTGCCGTCGCATACGGATCGACTGGCGGAACTGACAGTCGATAATCCGAGCCAGCAGGTCCGCGTTAAGGCGCTGAAAGAGCTTGCGGCAGCGAAGTTGAGCACGTCGGCACAGACGATTTCGCTCTATCGAGCGGGAGACTTGGCTGATGCCAGAGCCTTGATGCTGTCTGGTCGTGGGAAACAAGAAATGGACGCGATTCGGACGCTGGTTCAAGCGATGGAGGCGGACGAGATTGTGCTTGAGACCTCGCGAGCCGCGACCCACTTAGCTAGCGTAGAGACGACGGTTCTAAGTACGTACTTTTCCAATGCCGTCGCCATGTTTGCGCTGGTGATATTGGCGTACTTTATTCTGCGGGAGAGCCGCTTGCGGGAACGCCACGTTCGCCTGCTGGAGGATCGCGAGGACTGGTTCCGCATGACACTGACCAGCCTTGGCGATGCGGTGATCGCGACGGATCAGCACGGGAAGGTGACGTTTCTGAATTCGGTGGCGGAGAGGCTGATTGGCACGACCAGCGCGCAAGCCTACGGTCTGCCGATTGAAACTGCGTTCCCGATCTTCAACGAAACGACGCACAAGCCTGTCGAGAACCCGGTTGTGAAAGTGATTGCGCAGGGCCGGATCGTCGGGTTGGCGAACCACACGGTGCTGCGCGACAGCGAAGGGAACATGATCCCGATTGAAGATAGCGCTGCTCCGCTTCGGGATACGGACGGCAAGCTGGTGGGTGTGGTGCTGGTGTTTCGAGATGCAAGTATTGAACGCCAGACGCAGGAGATACTCCGCAAGACGGAGAAGTTGGCGGCAGCGGCACGGCTGGCAGCCACGATCGCACACGAGATCAACAATCCGCTGGAGGCGATTGGCAACCTGATTTATCTGGCCAAGGGCGCGGAGGGCGTCTCCCCCGCCGTACAGGAACACCTGACAATGGCGGAAGATGAGCTGGAACGGGTCTCGCATATTACGCGGCAGACGCTGGGCTTCTATCGGGAGTCGAAGCTGCCGGGATTGATCGATATGCCGGACTTGGTGGAGTCTGTGCTGCGGATTCATGCCAACAAGTTCAATACGAAGAGCATTACGGTTGTGAAGAATTTTGGGGATTGTCCGCCGATTCACGGGCTCGAAGGTGAGTTGAAACAGGTGATGGCGAACCTGGTGTCGAATGCTGCCGATGCCG
>JAYVZU010000273.1:0-5144 GCA_043783075.1 Rhodanobacteraceae bacterium | reverse complement strand
TGTATTTGTGCATTCCGTTGCGGCCAACTAGAAATATGTTCTCGAATGAGTCGGTGAACTCGCGCAACTCTGAGAAACGCTCGTAGGTGCCGAAGTAGGCTGGGTATGTCTTCGGAACGCGAACCACATGCGAGTCGGACACAGAATCCGAATCCAGAATCCCGATCTTCGCGACCTCGGCGATGGCGAACTTCTTGAGCGCCTCATCTTCCATCTTCCACAGGTCGTCGGTGTCGTAGCAGAAGTATTCCAGCCCGATCCAAACCTTCGTCGGATCGCTAACCAGAAAGGGACTCCAGTTATTGAAGATCTGCAGGCGACCAAGTAAAACGTCGGGTTCCTGGACATATATCCAAGTGTCTTTCAGCAGGCCGCCGTCTGGCTCGTGCACTTTGAGTTTGTCGGCGAGCAGGCCCACGGTAATAAAGTCCCGATACTGCAGTCCATCGCTAACCTCGCGGACGTTGGCGGGCACGTCGCAATCCAGAGCCTGAACGAGCTCGCGCATTGGCATCGTGGAGAGGAAGTATTCACCCTCAAAGGTCTGCCGCACGCCTTCAGGATTTACGGCTGTAACCCCAGTCACTCGCTTACCGTTGGTATGGATCTTCTCAACTGTCCAGCGAATATGGATCTCGCCGCCAAGCCGGATGATCTCGCTGGCAACATGCTCCCAAAGCTGGCCGGGACCAAACTTGGGGTACATGAATCGCTCAATGAGGCTGGTGTCCGTGCCCTTTTGGGCGACGTCGCCGGTGGCTTTGGATGGACCAGACAGCGCCTTCTTCAGAAAGTGTTTTACGGCAGTCGTCAGGCTGAGACCCTTGATGCGCTGCGCCCCCCACTCGGCGGAGATCTGGTCGCACGGCGTGCCCCACACCTTCTCGGTATAGCTCTTGAAGAACGTAAGGTAAAGCTCTGTCCCGAACCGATTGATGAGGAAGTCTTCCAGACTCTTCTCCGGCGAGATTTGCGTCATACGCGACCGCATATAGCTAACGCCGACGCGAACAGTGCGCGTCAGTCCCAAGTTCTGGAGCGTCTGGCCGGTGAGCTTGATCGGATAGTCGAAGAACTTGCGCAGATAGTAGATGCGGCTCTTGCGCGGCCGGATCAGCATCTTCAGATCGGGATTTGGCGTAAAGTCGGGCGGCACCACAGTAACGACCGTCTCCGTCGGGCCGTGATGTTCGGAATCGTCATCGACCGACGAATGGATCGCTTCCTTCGGACCCATGCCACGCAGGGGCGGCTCTTCTTCCAGCTTCGCTGGGACAGCGACGACTCGCTTGTTGCCCTGGTACGTCACCTCGACAGGCAGGTCCGTGGGAATCTCGGGCGGCATCAGGTCCATCCACCACTGCATTACGCGGTCGGATTTGGAAAAGAAGCGATGCCCGCCAATATCCATGCGGTTGCCCTTGTAGCGAATGGTGCGCGAGATGCCGCCAATTTCTTCCGAGGCTTCCAGCAAAATCGGCTGGATTCCGGTGCGCCGCAACATCTCCAGACCTGCCGTTAGTCCGGCTGGTCCGGCACCAATAATGATTGCTCGTTCTCGCAAAAGACTCCTTCAACTCCCGGGTCGGTGTCACATGGCGCACGTACTTAGCATAGCCGCATCCAACGGCTGCTTATTTAAGGGTTCATTCCCTTTTATCATGACGCTGAATCGACAAGACTTCCCTACAACTAAATGAGCAGTAATGGTTAAGGGTTCGTGAACGCGGGATGTTTTGGGTACGCAAAAAAGAGGGCTGCGGGGTATATTCCGCAGCTCTCATCCGATGGTGATGCCTAGGCCCGATCAGCGACCTTGAATGCCAGCGAGCCATCAGAGCCGGCATCCACAATAACCCGATCACCGTGGAGCACACTGCCATCCAGAATCTTGACCGCCAGCTTGTCCTGAACCAGCCGCTGAATCGCGCGCTTCAACGGTCGAGCTCCATACGCACGATCGTAGCCGGCCTTGAAGATAGCCTTCCGCGCCGCGTCCGTCAGTTCGAGCGTGATCTTGCGGTCGGCCAACATCTTCTGCAGGTCAGCCAGGCGGAGATCGACGATGTGCGTCAACTGCTCCTCGCCCAGCGGGTGGAAGACGACGATGTCGTCCACTCGATTCAGGAACTCTGGCCGGAACTGCTGGCGCAGAGCCTCCATCACCCGCACTTTAGCCTCCTCAAAACCATCTTCGCCCTGCGCCCAGGCCGTCGAAAGAGCCTGAGCACCCGTGTTCGAGGTCATAATGAGCACCGTATTCTTGAAGTCCACCGTCCGGCCCTTGGAGTCGGTCAGTCGGCCATCGTCCAGCACCTGAAGAAGAACGTTGAAGACATCCGGGTGTGCCTTTTCGATCTCGTCGAACAGCACGACGGAGTACGGCCGGCGCCGAACAGCCTCGGTCAACTGGCCGCCCTCGTCGTACCCGACATACCCCGGAGGCGCGCCGATCAGACGCGACACCGCGTGTTTCTCCATATACTCGCTCATGTCGATCCGCACCATCGCGGCCTCGTCGTCGAACAGGAACTCCGCCAGCGCCCGCGCAGTTTCGGTCTTGCCGACTCCAGTTGGCCCAAGAAAGATAAAGCTGCCAATCGGCCTCTTCGGGTCCGACAAGCCAGCGCGCGAGCGACGAATCGCATTCGCAACCGCCTCCAGCGCCTCATCCTGACCAACCACCCGCTCCCGCAGGCGCGTCTCCATCTGGACGAGCTTCTGCATCTCGCCTTCAAGCATCTTCGCGACCGGAATCCCGGTCCAGCGAGACACAATCTTGGCAATATCCTCCTCGTCGACCTCTTCCTTCAGCATGCGTGAATGTCTGGGTGCCCCATCTCGTCCAGTTCCATCGGACGAGGTGAGACTGGTGAGTGTGTCCGCGGCATCTGTCAATGACTTCAGCTGCGCTTCAAGGGTCGGAATCTCCCCGTACTGCAGCTCCGCCGCACGCTGCAGGTTCCCTTTGCGAGTCTCCTCGCTGGCCTGAAACCGCAGATCCTCCAGCGTAGCCTTCAGCTCGGCGATCTTGCCAATGGCGCCCCGCTCAGTCTGCCACCGCGCACGCAAGCCGCTGGCCTTCTCCTGAACCTCAGCCAACTCGCGCTCGACAGCCTCCATCCGTTCCTTGGAGACAGTATCCGTCTCCCGCTTCAGCGCTGCCCGTTCGATCTCCAGCGACGTCGCGCGCCGCTCCAGATCGTCGATCTCGACCGGCACCGACCCAATCTGAATCGCCAACGCAGCCGCAGCCTCGTCGACCAGGTCGATCGCCTTGTCGGGCAGAAAGCGGTCGCTAATATAGCGGTGCGATAGCGTCGCCGCCGCCACAATCGCCGAATCCTTGATACGGATCTTGTGGTGCGACTCGTACCGCTCCTTCAGCCCGCGCAGAATAGCAACCGTATCCTCGACGTTCGGCTCGCCAACGTAAACAATTTGGAAGCGCCGCTCGAGCGCCGCATCCTTCTCAATGTACTTCCGATATTCATTCAGTGTCGTCGCGCCGATCGCCCGCAGTCCACCCCGAGCCAGCGCCGGCTTCAGCATATTGCTGGCGTCCATCGCGCCTTCAGACGCTCCCGCCCCGACCAGCGTGTGAAGCTCGTCGATAAACAAAATAATCTCGCCGTTTGACTCCTCGATCTCCTTCAGCACGGCCTTGAGCCGCTCTTCAAACTCACCTCGAAACTTGGCTCCCGCGATCATGCTGGCCAGGTCGAGCGAGACGACGCGTTTATCCTTCAAGCTCTCCGGAACGTCGCCCGACACGACGCGGCGCGCAAGACCTTCGACGATAGCAGTCTTGCCGACACCGGGCTCACCGATCAAAACGGGGTTGTTCTTGGTGCGGCGGCTCAGCACCTGTACGACGCGGCGAATCTCCTCGTCGCGACCAATGACCGGGTCCAACTTGCCGCGCCGCGCGAGTTCCGTAAGGTCCTTGGCGTACTTCTCCAGCGCCTGGAACTTGCCCTCGGGAGTTTGGTCTGTAACGCGGGTCGAGCCGCGAACGGCAGAGAGAGCCTTCAAAATCGCATCGTGGCTCGCTCCAAAAGTCTTCAGCGCACCGGCGACAACGCTGTTCTTCTCCTGCGCCAGCGCCAGAAGAAGATGTTCGGTCGAGACAAACTCATCCTTGAAGTTTTCAGCTTCCTTAAACGCCTGCTCCAGAACTTTCGTCAGCGCGACGGCCATCCCCGGCTGGGCGTTCGAGCCCTGCACCTTCGGCAGCTTCACAATCGCCGCGTTGACGCCCGAGAGCATCTGCTCAACCGGAACGCCGACTTTCTCCAGCACCGGAATGACCACGCCCTCACGATCTTCCAGCAGCGCCACCATTAGGTGGACCGGCTGCACCTCAGGATTGCCATTTCCGGACGCGTGTCCTACGGCGGCCTGCACCGCTTCCTGCGACTTCACCGTCAACCGTTCCCAACGTATAGCCATTCCTAAACCTCTCTCCACGCCGAAGGCGTCCAAAACCGTACGAAGTACCACCCGCCCGGCGTCAGGGCGCACTTGCCTGTGGAACTAAGCTGCTTCTAAACAAAGGGCGGGGACCACGAACTGTGATCCGCCGCCCCTAAACAGTCGAACCCGCCGCTTACTTTGTCGAACCCTCAACCTGCTTCTGAACCGGAGCTGTACCGTTGCCGATCTCGACCTTCACCTGCCTCGGCTTCGCAACTTCCTTCTTCGCAAGCTCGATTGCCAGGACTTCATTCTCGTACTTCGCGACGATGGAAGATGTATCAATCGACACAGGTAACGTGAAGCTGCGGGCAAACGTTCCAAAACGCCGCTCAATGCGGTGGAAGTTCTCCTGCTTCTCCTCGGTCTCGAACCTGCGCTCACCCCGAATCGTCAGGGTCTGGTTTTCGAGTCACACATCCAGATCCTCCTGCTTCACCCCCGGAACCTCGAGCTTCAGCACGAGTTTCTGCTCATCCTCATAGATATAGACCGCCAATGCGTTTGGCAACTTGGTTTGGCCCACTTCGGCGGTTTATTCTGGCCCACCCCTGGAACAATACCCTCCTGGGATCACTCTTTGCGTTTCTTGCCCAGTGTTCTGCGGAAGCGGTAGGACTCCGATCCGGTCTCGATGATGTGGGCCTGATCGGTCAGCCGATCGAGCA
>JAYVZU010000272.1:0-1670 GCA_043783075.1 Rhodanobacteraceae bacterium | reverse complement strand
GCGGCAGCAAGGAGCATGGAATCGAGCCACGCGCTTATGCGACCGTGGCCTCCGTTGACGCCGCAGCGAATCGGATTACCGTCTCCAAAGACGACGGGAAGCAGGTCGCCTACGACCCGGAACGATTGAGCGGCATTACGGCATACCGCGAGATCAGCCGAGACTTCGCCCAGGGCGACCGCATCCAGTTCACGTCCACAAATCGGGAACTGGGTGTCTCCAACCGAGACCTTGGAGCCATCCAGCGGATCGACGGAACGCGGATCGACGTGAAGATGGATGGCGAGAAAGAGCGCAGCGTCAGCTTCGATTCGGCCAAGATGCGGCACTTCGACCACGGGTACACAGTGACATCGCACAGCTCGCAGGGGCTGACTACTGACCGGGTCTTGGTGAACATGGACACCACCGTTCACCCGGAACTCATCAACACGCGCTTCGCTTATGTCTCTGTCTCCCGCGCATCGCAGGATGCGCGGATTTATACCAACGATGCGGGAACTCTTGGAGAACGCCTCAGTACCGACGTGACCAAGACCTCAGCCGTAGAGCTTCAAAAAACGTCGGTCGAACCGACCGCCAACCAGCAGACCCAGGAGCCACCGATGACCAATAGCAGAGAGCACCCGCAAGACGATCTACGCCGTGAGCCGCCGACCGAGGCGATGGTTTCGCTACCCGAAATCATCCGCCATGAAGCCGAGGTCGATGCTCGGCATTATGCACCAATCGAAGCTGCTCTGCCCAAGGAAACAGAAGGATACGAGTGGAAGCGTGAGACAGGCGACATTGAAAGCTACAAGCACGATCAGACAGGAGGCTGGTTGCATATTGACCCTCAGAGCAACTTCTACGACCGCGAAGCCCAGCCGATTAGCCGAGAGAACGCCCTTGAGCACGCAGCGCATGAGCCATCCCATGCGGTAGCCGATAGTCTCAACGTGCAGCCCACCAGCAGCGATCAGGGCAACGACCATGGGATCGGCTTGTGAGTGAATGCCGCACATTCAGTTTCCGTGCGGAAGAAGTCAGTTTAGCCGCTCGTTCCTAACAAGGACGAATCCTCCATCCTCCAGATCCCCTACTTCAATCGCTGCTCGGAAGACCGGGCAGCTTTCGTCGGTCATCAGCCTCGTTTGCAGGTCTCTCGCATCGTCTGCTGAAGCAATACCCGCTTCACTCAGTCCGTCCACAACTTGCTGTACCGAATCGTAGTTCCGCATCCAGCATCGCGCGCCAGTTTTACTCTCGAAAACCAAGGCACTGATATTGTCCGGCGCGTTGGGAAATAGTATGAGCGATATTTGCATCGAGCGTCCTCAGTGTATTTAGAGTCCTACTCTCTCTTTGGGGATACCTGTCCAGCCTTCATTGCACGAAACAATCAGCAGCAAGTCACACAACTGTTGAGCCAAGTCGAGATGCAAGCAGATTCATAGCCAGTGGGATGACGTTCCTCCCTGTCTCCGGCCCTTCGGTCCTCCGCCACCCACCTCAGCAGGGAGGTCCACCTCCCCGCAACGCCCCTCCGACAAGAACAACAGCCAACGCAATTCCCCGCGCTCCGCGCCCCGCAAGGAAACCAAACCTGCTGAGGAGCGCCGCTCCTGGCGCGCGCAAGGCGATGGAAAAAGCTCCGTGCAGCTCCAGGTATTCGCTTCCTCCGGCCT
>JAYVZU010000271.1:0-5185 GCA_043783075.1 Rhodanobacteraceae bacterium | reverse complement strand
CCAGTGTTTCATCCTGCGTTTCGGGTGGTGTTGGTGGTTACGGCTGGGCTGAATGTTGCGCTGTTGCTGGCTGGGTTTGTTCATCTGCGGACGTGGGGTGACATATTTCCAAATCTGGCGGCGGTGCTTGTGGTGCAGAGCGCGATCTCCGCTTATCTGAGGCCGAAGGTGATGCCGCTGCTGCAGGGTGGGGCTCGGCTGGAGCTGAATGTGAAGCTGCTGGCGGATGGGCTGGCGGTGATGCAGGGAGCGGAATTTGTTTGTCCGAAGATGAAGGAGTTGCAGCGGAAGTCGTTTGAACCGGCGGGCGCGGTGAAGCTGCTGAAGAAGCTGGTGAGCTCTTTGGCGATTGTCGAGCAAAGGAGCAAAGAGTATTTTTTGATTCTGTCGCTGCTGCTCGCGGCGGGGACGCAGGCGGCGATATCGATTGCGGATTGGAAACGGAAGAACGCGACGGCGATGCAGGAGTGGCTGGCGGCGTGGGCGGAGTTTGAGGCTCTGAATGCAATTGCGACTTACGCGTTTGAGCATCCCCAAGATGCTTGGCCGGAGTTGTTGCCGGCGGCTCATGCGCCTACGTTTGAGGGTGTGGGAGTTGGACATCCGCTGCTGGCGGGGTCGGTGACGAACGATGTTTCGCTGGGGCCGGAGACGCGATTCTTTTTGATCAGCGGGTCGAATATGTCGGGCAAGTCGACGCTGCTGCGGTCGATTGGCACAAATGCGGTGCTGGCTTACGCGGGCGCTCCGGTGCGGGCGAAGTCGTTGCGACTGACGCCGCTGCGGCTGGGAGCTTCGCTGGCATTGACGGACTCGCTGGCGGAGGGGCGGTCGAAGTTTCGGGCAGAGGTGGAGCGCCTGTCGGCAATTGTGGCTGGCAGCGAGACGCATGGCACGCTGTTTCTGGTGGATGAGATCTTTAGTGGGACGAACTCGGCGGACCGGCGGACGGCGGCGGGGGCAGTAGTGAATCGGCTGCTGGCGAATGGGGCGATTGGGGCGCTTTCGACGCACGACCTGGCGCTGGCGGAGCTGGTGACGGATTCAAATGGCGGAATGAATGTCCACATGGCGAGCCCTGATGCGAATGATCCGCTGGCATTTGATTACAAGCTAAAGCCGGGCGTGAATACTACTTCGAATGCGCTGGCGATTGTGCGGATGCTGGGGCTGTAAAGCAACTCGGGACTAGGAAAAGAGGGATAAAAACGGGATAGGAGTGGAGCCTAAGCGACATGCGCTCCACCGGTTCTAAATCCCACTTGTATCCTTTTGATCCTGGTTGCGCCTTGCTTTCCTGTTTGCGGCGAACATGGCAAACGGCTAACCTTTGGGTATGACTAAGTTGATTGCTATGCTGGCCCTGGTTCCGTGTCTTGCGCTGTCGGCGCAGGATGTTCATGTGATGGTTGGGGCTGGGAATGCTCCGGCCGGGCCGGGCAATGAGAACCTGACAGCGTTCCCGACGATTCAGAATGCGCTGGACCATCATCCCTTTGCGGGGCCGGGCGGGCGAGTATATATCGAGATTGCGCCGGGGACGTATCACGAGCGGGTGATCGTGACGCAGAACCACCAGAATGTCACTTTGATTGGGCTGGGTGGGAAGCCGGAAGATACGGTGATTACGAACTCGCTGAACGCGAAGGTTGCCGGTGGAACATTTTTCACGCAGACGGCGGAGATCAACGGTGACGGCTTCGAGGCCGACAACATCACGTTCGAAAACGCTGCGGGGAATACGGGGCAGGCAGTTGCCGCGGCGGTACGGGCGGATCGGGCGGTGTTCAAGCATGTGCGGTTTCTGGGGCATCAGGACACGCTGTTCGCAGACTATGGGCGGCAGTACTACCTTGAGTGTTTTATCACCGGCGGTGTGGATTACATCTTCGGCAATGCGGCGGCGGTGTTCGATAGGTCAGAACTGAACTCGAATGGTCCGGGGTTTGTGACGGCACACTCTCGGACATCTGCCGATCAGCAGACCGGGTATGTGATTTTGAACTCGCGGGTGACGAGTTCGATCGATCCGGGGGGCGCTGCGATGAATGCGGCGACGCCGGGTGCGAAGAGTGCAGCGGCGGCGAAGCGGATGATCGGGCTGGGACGTCCGTGGCGGGCCTATGGCCGGACCGTGTACATCAATACGAGCCTGCCAGCGGAGGTGAACCCGGCAGGTTGGAACAACTGGGGCAAGCCGGAGAGCGAAAAGACCGCGTGGTATGGGGAGTTTGGCAGCACGGGGCCGGGGGCAAATCCTGCGGGTCGCGTGGGCTGGGCGCACACGCTGAAGGCGGATGATGTGAAGAAGTTTCTGCCGGCGACTTTTTTGCGCGGGCCTGATATGTGGAACGCAGAGGCAGCGGCGGCGAAACTGCCGTAATGGCAGAATGTTTTTGCGACTTGCCCAATATCTGCATCCAACCGTTCAATGGCTCCGCTGGAATCCAGGCAGCGGAGTTCCTCTTTGAATGGAGTTCTAAACTATGTTAATTCTTCTTATCATTCTGATTTTGGTCTTTGGTTTTGGCGGCTATCGCATGGGTCCTGGCATGGGTTACTACGGCGGCGGCGGACTTTCGCTGATCCTCACGATTGTCCTTATTCTGTTTCTTCTCAAGATGATCTAAGTTGTTGGGAGCAAATGCTGTATCCTTGCCCGAAAGGCTTGGAAGCTTGCCTTTGTGTATTGGAATTCCAGTTCGATCCCGGCTTGTTCGAGCGGGATAGGAATCGTACCTAGGGGGAGCTTTGAGCCTTTCTTTTTCACGTCGCACGCTGGCACGTTTTCTTGCTGCCTCCACCGTTACCGCAGGTCTTCCGAAGTTCGCTCTGGGCGAGTTGGCGGGTCAATTGAATCGTCCGGCGAACCCACGGGCTTTCCCGGCGGGATTCCTTTGGGGCTCGGCTACGGCTTCTTATCAGGTTGAAGGTGCCGTGAAAGAGGACGGTCGCGGACCATCGATCTGGGATACGTTCGCGCATACCTCGGGCAAGACGTTCAACGGCGATACCGGCGATATAGCCGATGACTTCTACCATCGCTACCAGGAAGACATTCGCCTGATGCAGCAGATGGGGCTGAAGGCGTTTCGGTTCTCAGTTTCGTGGTCGCGAGTGTTTCCGACCGGGACAGGCGCGCCGAACCCAAAGGGTCTCGACTTTTATAACAAGCTGGTCGATGGTCTGCTGGCGGCGGGGATTCAGCCGTACTGCACACTGTTTCACTGGGACCTGCCGCAGCCGCTGGAAGACAAGGGCGGGTGGCGGAATCGTGCGACGTCCGAGGCGTTTGGCGAGTATGCCGGCTATGTGGCGAAGCATCTCTCCGATCGCGTTCGGCAGTTTATGACGCTGAACGAGATGAGCACGTTTATCGAGCTGGGCTATAACTACGGGAGCCACGCGCCGGGTTTGAAGGTTGGTGAGGCTGGCGTGGCTCAGGCAGCGCACCATGCGGTCCTGGCGCACGGCCTGGGCGTGCAGGCGATTCGGGCGAACTCCAAGGCGGGGACGCTGGTTGGTCTGGCGGAGAATCCGACTATCACTTGCCCGGTGGTCGAGAATGACCTGCACATTGGAGCTGCGAGGCTGGCGATGCGCGAAGAGAATGCGCGCTACCTGACGGTGGTGATGGAAGGCAAGTACACGGAGCGATATCTGCGCAAGCTTGGGGCAAATGCCCCGAAGTATACGGATGCCGAGTTGAAGGCGATTGGGTCGCCGCTGGATTTCATTGGCATCAACTGTTACCAGCCGGACTATGCGCGGGCCGATGGTTCGGTGCAGGGCTACGAGATGGTGAAGAAGCCGGCTTCGTTTCCGCATATGGCGTCGCCTTGGCTGTTTGACGGCCCGGAGGCTCTTTACTGGGGGCCGAAGCTGGCGACGGAGTTGTGGAAGCCGAAGGCGATTTACATTACGGAGAACGGCTGCTCATCGGATGATGTGCTGACGAGCGAGGGCCAGATTCTGGATATTGATCGGGTGATGTACCTGCGGAATTATCTGACGCAGTTGCAACGGGCGATTTCCGACGGAGCGCCGGTTCGCGGGTATTTTCTGTGGAGTCTGCTGGATAACTTTGAGTGGGCCGATGGGTATGCGAAGCGGTTCGGTATTGTGTATGTTGACTTCAAGACGCAGAAGAGAACGCCGAAGTTGAGTGCGGAGTTTTACAGGGCTACGATTGCGAAGAATGTTGTGGCGTAGCTAGATTTAATACAACTACTGAGATTCTGGCTACGCCAGAATGACGGCCGAGGGTTGGATGACGGCTTAGGGTTTGGGGAAAGGATCGGGCAATGCGAGTTGGATTGATGACGCGGGAGTATCCTCCGCATGTTTATGGCGGCGCGGGTGTACACGTGGAGTACCTGGCGCGGGAGTTGGCGCGCAAGATTGAGGTTGAGGTCCATTGCTGGGGTACGCAGCAGGAAGATGCCGGCAACCTGCATGTTCGTGGCGATGTCCCCCCACCTGAGGTCACTGGGGAGAGTACAGCTAAGTTCAAGGCTGCGGTGGATGCGTTTGCGCTGAATCTTTCGACGATGAAGTCGCTGGGTGAGATCGATATTGTCCACACGCACACCTGGTACGCGTCGATGGCTGGGTTTCTGGCGAAGAGGCTGTATGGCGTGCCGTTTGTGTTGACGACGCACTCGCTGGAGCCGCTGCGGGCGTGGAAGGCGGAGCAGTTGGGGTCTGGGTATGCGATGTCGTCGTGGATGGAGCGGACGGCGATGCTGGATGCGGACGCGATTGTGGCCGTCTCGAACGGAACGAAAGCGGATATCCAGCGGGCTTACCCGGATGTTGATCCGACGAAGATTCATGTGATCTACAACGGCATTGATTTGAACGAGTATCAGAAGACCGATGCCACCGATGCGCTGGTGAAGTACGGCGTCGATCCGACGAAGCCGTATGTGTTGTTTGTGGGGCGGATTACGCGGCAGAAGGGTGTGACGCATCTGGTGGAGGCGATTCAGTATCTGCCCGCAAATACGCAGGTAGTGCTGTGCGCGGGGGCACCAGATACTCCGGAGATTGCAACCGAAATGCGCGACAAGGTAACGGAGGCGTTGGCACATAATCCGAATATCGTGTGGATCGAGAAGATGGTGACGAAGCCGGAGGCGATCCAGCTGTATTCGAACTGCGCGGTGTTCTGGTGTCCGTCGGT
>JAYVZU010000270.1:0-1681 GCA_043783075.1 Rhodanobacteraceae bacterium | reverse complement strand
CGGCCTCCAGCGCTCGAAAGAAACCTCAAGATCCGCCCAAATCAGCTCAACAGTTACACCTCCAGCGAGGAATCGAAGTGGTCAACAAATCAACCGCCTCCGCAGAGGCTCCTGAACCTAAGGTGCATTCACTCATCTTCCACTCCACTAATTCGCCATCAACTGAATACACTCCCACCCGCACCCCGGATTCCTTCGCGCATCAAAGTGAAAATGTAATTCCTGCACACTAGGAATGGCCTTGCCGGATTTAATCGCTGGCTGAAAGATCCATTGCTGCAGCGTTGCCAGAATCACGTCATCCACACTCGCTCCTATGCCGCGTTCCTTGTGCGTCTGCATCACGTGCCCGGTCTCGTCGATCCGTATATCCACGATCAGATCCCGAATCGCGTCGCCCCCCGGTATCGGCGGCGGATGCGACGGAAACGACTGGATATAAAGTATGGTCGCCGGCCCATCGCCCAGCGCCTCAGCGGCTGAAGATGTCTCCGCCTCAACCTCCGGGGCCGCTTTGCTCAAAGAATTCGGAGCCGCAACACGCTTCGGAGCAGGCGGCCTCCGCTGCACCGCCGGATGCGGCGTCGGCTGCCCGACCGATGCCATCAACATCACCTGCACCCCACGCGCGGACCCCGCCGGCTTCATCCGCCTTGCCCCAAACCACCATGCATTCAGCAAGATAAACATCAAAACGCCGTGCACCGCACAAGAGAGGAAGAAGCGATTCTGCATCAGCTCCGCGACATACGGGCGCAATCGGTCGGACAAATCCTTCGCCCTCGCCGCCAGTTCGCTCCGCATCGCAGTCACTCCGCCTTGCTTCTCATTATGGAGTATCGCTACCATACGACACATGACATTCAGCCACGCCTCTCTGCTGCTGGCAATCTCCCTGCCACTTTCTGCGCAATCGACTCCCGCCTCCCATGCCAGGCCTGCCGCCATCAAACCAGCCGTAACACTGCCTCCTTTCTCCGGCACATGGGTTCTCGATACCAAGCGCAGCCAGCTCTCGCAGCAGATAAGAGGCGAGAGCAAAGCCATCATCGACTACGACGGCAAGACGTGGCACTACGTCCACTCCCACCAGGTCACGGCGGAAGAAGAACCCGACCAGTGGCAGACCACGCTGGTCGTCAACTCGCCCAGGTACAACATCACCCAGACCGAGGAGATCGTCTTCCACGCCCGCATCGTCCGGCAGGGAAATGCAATGGTCTTTTCAGAGTACGGTGTAACTCTTCACGGCCAGAAGATGCGCAACACCGTCCGCTACACTCTCGAAGATGACGGCAACACCATGATTCAGTCGGAGACCACCCTAAGTCCGCTAGGCCCGCAACACAATCTATACGTGTTACACCGCGAAGGTGTAACCCTTCCCGCAAAGTAACTCGCCCCGTACTTTATGCCAAAACCCGGTCGTCATCCTGAGCGAAGTGAAGCACAGTTTTATCGTGCGTAACGAAGTCGAAGGACCCCGCGGACTGCAGCCCCGCCGCGAACTCTGAACTTTTCCCACCGTGTACTTAGCCTACCTAGGAGCTTGTTGAAATAGGTTCCAGTGTTTTGGCATGTTTTAAGGAGCCTCTGCGTAGGCGGTTGATTTGTTGACCACTTCGATTCCTCGCTGGAGGTGTAACTGTTGAGCTGATTTGGGCGGATCTTGAGGTTGCTT
>JAYVZU010000269.1:0-5216 GCA_043783075.1 Rhodanobacteraceae bacterium | reverse complement strand
GCCGATTCAGCCAGATCAAGCGCGAGATTAAGGGCGAGACTCAGGGTCCGCCTGTCGTGGGTCCGCGTCCGGGTGGCGTCGATCCCATTGTGCTGACGAGAAATCAGACTGCTGGAAGCAATATGCCGGAGTTCCGGTCGGCAACGCTGCTGCCTGGTCTGGGCATGCAAGTGCTTCAGATTACAGCCTTTATTCCGAGCAGAGGAGAAGTGGAGCTGCTGGCGGCTCCGTCGGTTAAGGATGTTGCGGACGGCACGACTCCGAATCGGAGCGGCGTAAACGATACGCGGGGGGCTCTTGAGGCACCGTGGTCAGGCTTGCTGGTCGGGCTACTTACGCCGGTGGGAACCTCAGTGCGGACTTCGTGGCGTGGAAAGACAATTGAAGCCCCAGCCGTTGTGCCGGGGCGCAGCACGGCTGAGAGCGGATTGCTCGTCGGACAGGGTGCTGACTCGACGGAATTGACCCCTCAAGGAAACCCCACCGTTGCGTCTGCAACCTTCAAGGCTACCGACTTCGACCAGCACTGGACCTCAAAGAATGACTTCTCGGTTTCCGCGACACTGGGCGCGACGACGATTGATCTGGACATTACGGTGAAAAACGTCGGCGAACAACCGGAGCCTATGGGCATGGGGTGGCATCCGCGTTTTCTGATTCCGAGCGGAAGCCGTGATACGGCGGAAATTCGGCTTCCCATTGGCGAGTTGCTGGAGATTGCGGATGTTGCGAAGGGCGTCCCTTCCGGGCGATTTGTAGCGGCAGGATCGGCGATTTCGCGGTTTCAGCAGCACCCCTGGCCGATCGGGGCGGAGTCGGTGGACGGCGGCCTTGTCTATCTAAAGCCGAACCTGATGGAAAAAGGAGTGTCGGCTGAAGTTCGCGACCCGAAGAGCGAGTTTGGGCTGCGGTTGACTGCGGTTTCGGACAATATGCGCGAACTCCGGGTGACGTCTCCGAGTGGTTCCAACTATGTTTCGCTCGGAATGCAGTCGAATCTGGACGATCCGTTCGGCAAAGAGTGGAGCGGGAATGACAGCGCGTCCATTGGCGAACTGCTTCCGGGCCAGACTGCGGAGTGGAAGGTTCGGCTGGAGATCTTCTCGATTGCAAACCACACCACGGGAAACCGCTAGTTGCAAGGTTGGCAACCGCAACAATTCCCCCCGTTTTTGCAGCAAGGATGTTTGACCCTGCACAACGCTGGAACGTACAGTGGAGTGTAGGCGCTGACCGCCGGCAGCCCCGCACTGTGTGGGCACGGCGGCATTCTTATACGACCTAGAAGGCATGACTTTGACCCCGAATCAGACAACTGAGACAGAGAACGCGGCTGAGCTGCAGCCAGCGGAAACAACGACTTTAGAGCATACCCAAACGGATCATGACGATCACGAGGGTCACGACCATAGCCACGATCATGACCATCAGCACGAGCCACAGGCCACGCTGAATCCGGAACTGATGCGCGAAATCGCAGTGGAAGTAGATGCAGACACCGTCTCCAAGAGCTTTCGGAGCGTGGTGAAGAAGTATCAGAAGCTGGCCCGTATTCCGGGGTTCCGCGTCGGCAAGGTGCCGGAGAGCGTTATCAAGAGCCGCTTCGCGAAGGAAGTGCGGCAGGAAGTTCTGGAGGAGCTCGTCTCCGAACGCTTCCGCATGGCGATCGAAGAGCAGAAGCTTTCTCCCGTATCGCAGCCACAGCTGACGAATCTGCTGCTGGCTGACGGCGCTCCCCTGCAGTTCAAGGCAGCGTTCGAGATCAAGCCAGAGATCGACATCACGGGATACGAGACCATTACAGTGACGAAGCCGGAAGTCACGCTGACGGATGCGGAGTACTCGGCTGAATTGCAGCGGGTATTGGATCAGCACGGAACCGTGGAGCCGGTTGAGGAAGACCGTCCGCTTGTGGATGGCGACTGGTCCGAGATCGAGTTCAAGGGCGAGATCCAGGAGCTTGCGCAGGTTGTTGGCGACGACGCTGAAAAGCCCGCAGAGGAACCGATCATGGGCGAGGATGTACTGATCGAAGTTGGCGGCGCAAATACGCTGGCTGCGTTCAGCGACGCGCTGCGTGGCTCGAAGGTTGGGCAGGAGATGACGTTTGAGGTCACCTATCCGGCGGACTTTGGCGAGCAGCGGTTGGCTGGCCAGACGGTGAAGTACGACGTCAAGGTAAAGGCCATCAAAAAGAAGGTTTATCCGGAGAAGGATGCTGAGTTTGCTGCGCAGCTTGGGGATTACAGCAGCTGGGAAGATTTCGAAACGAAGCTCCACGAGCACACTGCCGGACGCAAGAAGGACGTGGTGGATAACCAGTCACGCGACCAGATGGTCGAGCAGCTGATTGGGAAGTTCCAGTTCCCTGTTCCCGAGACGTTCGTTCAGCAGCAGATCGATGCTCGCCTGGAGCGTGGATTGCGCGCGCTTGCCCAGCAGGGGATGAAGCCGGAAGATATGCGCAAGCTGGACTTCGGTCGTCTGCGCGAGGCTCAGCGCGACCAGGCTGTCAATGAAGTGAAGGCTTCGTTGATTTTGGATAAGCTGGCTGAAGTCGAGGACATCAAGGTGACGGAGGAAGAGCTGGAGCGCGAGCTGTTTATGGCTTCGCTACAGGCTCGGGAGCCGCTTGAGACGATGAAGGTTCGAATGACGCAGGATGGATCGATCGACCGGATGCGTGAGCAGATGGCGCGCGAGAAGACCGGTACGGTTATTTTTGAGAAGCTGGCGAAGTAAGAGGGTTCACCCCACCTCGTTCCAGATGCGGAACGAGATGGGGCACCCGAGCATTGGTGTCTGATTAGCTGGAAAGAGGAGAACGAAATGGGTTTGATTCCTTATGTGGTGGAGCAGACGAGCCGCGGCGAACGTACGTACGACATCTACAGCCGTCTGCTGCGGGACAACATCATCTTCCTGGGAACGCCGATCGATGACAACGTGGCCAACGTCATCATCGCGCAGATGCTCTTTTTGAGCGGGGAGGACCCGGAGAAGGACATCCAGATGTACATCAACTCGCCCGGTGGCTCCATCACTGCTGGTCTGGCGATCTACGACACGATGCAGTACATCAAGAACGATGTGGTGACGTTCTGCATCGGGCAGGCTGCTTCGATGGGCGCGTTCCTGCTGATGGCGGGCAAGAAGGGCAAGCGGTTCGCCCTGCCGAACGCTCGCGTGCTGATCCACCAGCCTTCGATGGGCGGGTTGAGCGGACAGGCAACGGATATCGACATTCATGCGCGGGAGATTTTGCGGATTCGCGAGATCACTAATACGCTGATGGCGAAGTCGACCGGCCAGCCGCTGGCGCAGATCGAGCGCGACGTCGAGCGCGACTTTATCATGACGGCTCCGCAGGCTAAGGAGTACGGGATTATCGACGATATTATCGATCGGCCGAGAAGCTAAGGCTGGCGAATCAGGTTCGGACGAAGCCTCGATCTGCGGATCGAGGCTTCTTTCGTTATGGGAAATACCACCTAGGGGTTACTTCGGTTGAGTCGTTCGTCGGGTGGTGCGACGTGATATGCACTGTCAACTAGGTGTAAGCTTTGATCTTGGACGCTTGTACGGTGGTCACCAAGGGGTAGTTGAATTATGAAAACATCACGGGGCTCGGACGAATCACTGCGTTGCTCTTTTTGCCACAAGTCACAGGACGCAGTTGCCAAGCTGATCAGTTCGCCTTCGGATTATCCACGCGCCTACATCTGCGATGAGTGTGTTGCGGTCTGCAACTCCATTCTCGAGGATGACCGCACGGAAGCGACGCCGACTGGAGCAGCGGTTCCCTTGCCTAAGCCGCAGGAAGTTCGGGCGTTCCTTGACGAGTATGTGATCGGTCAGGACCAGACCAAGAAGAAGCTCGCGGTTGCCGTGTACAACCACTACAAGCGCATTCAGATGAACAAGACCCGCGGGAACGATGTGGAGTTGGCGAAGTCCAATATCCTGCTCGTTGGGCCGACTGGCTCAGGCAAGACTCTGCTGGCACAGACGCTGGCGAAGGTTCTGGATGTTCCGTTCGCGATTGTGGATGCGACGACTTTGACAGAAGCCGGGTACGTTGGCGAGGATGTCGAGAACATTATTTTGAAGCTGCTGCAGGCTGCGGATGGTGACGTGAACCGCGCTCAGCAAGGCATCATTTACATCGACGAGATTGACAAGATTGGCCGCAAGGATGAGAACCCCTCCATCACCCGCGATGTATCGGGCGAGGGCGTGCAGCAGGCGCTGTTGAAGCTGCTTGAGGGTACCGTTGCCAATGTTCCGCCGCAGGGTGGACGCAAACATCCGCACCAGGAATTTACTGCTGTTGATACGACTAACATTCTTTTCATCTGCGGCGGAGCTTTCGTCGGGCTGGAGAAGGTGATCGGACGCCGCGTTGGCAAAAAGGCTCTGGGGTTCAAGACCGCTGCTGCAGGCGATGGGCTGGATCCGGATGTGACTCCGATTCGTGCTCAGCGTGACGCCGAGTTGCTGCGCCAGGCTGAGCCTCAGGATCTGCTGAAGTATGGTTTGATTCCGGAGTTTGTCGGACGTCTGCCGGTGATGGGCGTGCTGGAAGAGCTGGATGAGCATGCGCTGATCGAGATTCTGACCAAGCCGAAGAATGCGATTCTGAAGCAGTACATCAAGTTGTTCGACTTCGAGGGTGTGAAGGTAGTGTTTACCGACGACGCCGCTCGAGAGATCGCACGCGAGGCCTTGCAGCGCAAGGTGGGCGCACGTGGTCTGCGGATGATTCTGGAAGAGCTGATGCTCGACCTGATGTACTACGTCCCAGGCAACAAGAAGGTGAAGGAGCTGTCGATCACCGCTGAGATGGTGAAGAAGCACGCCCTGACCTTGCCGATGTTGCTTGAGAAGGCCGGCTAGACACGCACGACATTCTGGCTGGTGGGAGCTGTGCGTTCGTCGGTTGATGGCCTGTATCTCAAATTCGCTTTTGCGAGCGTTTTCTGAGTTGTTGACCCGATAAAGCCCGTGAGGGGTGATTCTCTCTTTTCCGCGTCACGAAGCGTTTACAATCACTAAAACGCAGCTTATGGTCTTGCACCGTTGGCTATGCGGAGAACGTCTAAACTCAGGAGCGCTATGAAAACCCCCAACGATGAAATTCTGAGCAGAGACGTTCGCAAGCTGCCGATGATGCCGATCCGCGACATGGTCATCTTTCCCCATATGATGACGCCGTT
>JAYVZU010000268.1:0-5226 GCA_043783075.1 Rhodanobacteraceae bacterium | reverse complement strand
CCGCCAAACTCAACTCCAAGGATCAAGCTACGTGGTGGAATCTAGCTATTGCTGCAACCGCTTTACATAACTGGGAAGAGGCGAGACGTGCTTGGATCGCCTGTGGAATCATGCCGGACCAAGCAGAAGGCGAAGTGACGACCCAGGAAAGCTGGGCATGCGTGCGGCTGGTTCCTGAAGGAACGGCAGAGGTCGTTTGGGGCAAACGAATTGCCCCCGCCAGAATCTGCATTATGAACGTCACTCTCCCGGACTCGGATCGGCTTTACGGCGACATCATCCTCAACGACGGTGCTCCCGAGGGAACCCGGATAAGCAGGGGTGAGGAGTTTCCGGTATTCAATGAACTGAAGGTTTGGAAGCGGTCCGACTACTCGACATATCACGTCGAAGTGACGGGAGCGACTGCGGAATCGAAATCGAATCTCGAAAGCTTCTGCAACGAAGCGGGATTGCACTTCGAGGATTGGGGAACAATCCGACGGCTGTGTGCCGCATGCAGTCGAGGAAATCCCGGAGCTCACGACTGCGTGTCAGATTCCGACGCAGAGTTTGCAACACGTTTCGGTATCGCGGCCAGAACGTTTGAATCTGCGGCAAAACTTTTGGTTGATTGGCGGGAGCTTGAACCCGACATCAGCTGCAGTTTTCTTGAGCTGGTGTTGTGTGGGGTGAGTCAGTGAGCTTTTGCGGCAGCCTGAACAGCGGCATAGTCGACTTGCTCCAAAGTAAGGTCAGCCAATAAATTCCAGTGGGCTGCCAGTGTCGTGCGGTGACTCCTCAACCACACACGCTCGGCCCGCGTCATTAGCTCCTTGCACAGCGTATCCTCCCTGGCCAGTCGTGACGTTTCCAGATCGGAGACTCGTCTTGATAGCTCGTCCGCGTACTGTGAGTCGCCCCAACCCCTCGCAACGTCACTTGCCAGAGATGTAACAAAGGCAGGGCGATTCTGCCGGTCATGGACTTTGGCATGAAGGTTCAGCCAATCCCAATCCATCTTTGGAAAAGATGCAACCACCCAAGGCAAGCCTTCTGTTACCCGCGAATCCAGATCGTCGACATCGATTGCCCGCATCAGCAGTTCAGTCGGATTTATCCTTACCTTGCTGCGCAGATAGGCAAACCCGGGATAACCAAGGAATCCCAAAGCACACTTGAAATCCAATGTACTCTTAGTGGATGGCTCCTATACTCCGAGGGGCAGTGATGTCGGTGCGAGCGAAAATATAGGGACAACGTGAGTCGCAAGCTCCGCTGACACCGACCGCTTCCCGCGCTCCATCATCGAGAGATAAGCTTGCGTCACACCCAGCCGAGCCGCTGAGTCCTTCTGCGTCAACGAAGACATTTGGCGAGCCGCTTTGAGTTCAGTCCCGTTCATCTTCAAAATATAACAAGACTTGTTATATTTTACCGGAACAGCCCCTGCCAGTCCTTCAGCAGCAGAATGTACCAAAGCACCGGCGCCGCAAGCAGCAGGGCATCGATCCGGTCCAGAATCCCACCGTGCCCCGGCAGCATCGAGCCGGAATCCTTCACCCCGGCCCCGCGCTTAATTGCCGACTCCATCAAATCGCCGATCTGCGCCGCGATATTCAGTACAATCGCCAGCAGAACCATCTGCCAAGCTGGAATCCCAATGTGCAGCGCGGTATACCCCTTCGGCGAAAGGTATTCGCCCAGGTAGTAAATTCCCATGCCGGCAATAACCGACCCCGCGACAGATCCCGCAGAACCCTCCCAGGTCTTGTTCGGCGACAGCTTCGACAACTTGCGTTTGCCCAGGTTCTTCCCGACGTATAGCGCCGCGATATCCCCGCACCAGACGCAGGCGAACAGGAATAGCAGCAGCCCCGTCCCATCCTCATGCGCGCGAATCAGCGGCAACAGCGTAAGTGGGTAAACGATATAAATCAGCGCAAACAGGCCCAGCCCGGCGTCGAGCAACACCCGATTAATCGGCGCTCGAAACCCCGACCACGCCAACAAAATAAACGTCACCAGCGTCAGAACTGGAAGTTCAAAGTCCGGCAACCGGATCGTAAAGTAGAAGATCGTCGCGGTCGAACCCAGCAGCCACCACAGCGGAATATAGACATCCTGATCGTGGGCGAGTGCGCGATACTCCCACGCTGCCAGCGCCGCTACCAGCGCCGCCATTACTGCAACCATCCACGTCTCGCCCCGCAGGACCAGGCCCACAACCACGACAATCAGGATTACAGCTGTAACGATTCTCTTCATCGAACCCGGGGTAAGTATCTAGAATCAGCCGACTTATCGTGGTCGGGTTAGGCGGCGTCTCAGCGGCGCGTCAGTTGCGGAGCAGCCTTGGGCAGCAATTCGTGTTCAATTTCTTCCGCCACCTGGTCCGCCGGTTCCAGTGCAAGGTCATTGCCCAGCAAGGCCTCGTCGGTTCCGATGCCCACGCCGCCAAATCGCCGTTCGCGCTGTTGGAAGTTGTGGATCGCCTCCAGTAGATGAATCCCGCGGAAGTCCGGCCACAAACGGTCCGTGACGAAGATCTCCGAGTACGCAATCTGCCACAGCAAAAAGTTTGAAATACGCTGCTCGCCCGACGTCCGAATCACCAAATCCGGATCTGGCATATGCGCGGTATATAGATTCTCGGCGATCTGAGCCTCGTCAATTCGTTCCTCGAGAGTATCTACCTGCAACATATCTTCGAGCGAACAACCGCGCCGATGCGCCTCATCAATCAGCTTCTGCACCAGGCCGCGCGTCGCGTCCACCATCTCCGACCGCGAGCCGTAGTTCAGCGCGAGCGTCAGCGTCGTACCGGTATTCTTCGCCGTCTCTTCCGAAGCCCACTGCATCGTTTCCTGAAGCTCGGCGGGAAGGCCCTTGGTGCGTCCGATGTAAGCCATACGGACGTTATTGTCGTTCATCCGCTTCACGTTGCCGACCAGGTAGCTCTTCAACAGCGTCATCAGGAAGCTGACTTCAGACTTCGGCCGGCGCAGGTTGTTTTCGATGGAAAAGGCATACAACGTCAGCCACGGCAGGTCGATGCGCGATGCCGTCTCAACGACATACTGCACGCACTCTGCGCCTTGCTGGTGGCCGAGGAAACGTTTCAGCGCACGCTTGCCCGCCCAGCGGCCATTGCCATCCATAATGATGGCGACGTGTTTCGGTATCCGATCCGGATCCAGCAGCGAGTACGCAGCCAACTCGTCCGCCGGCAGTTCGCCGATGCGGCCAGGAAGGGATCCCGATTTTCGATTGGAGAAATCAGAACGCAAGGAAAGCCTCGTGGTGCTCCACTAAGCATACAAGGGTGCGGCGTCTGTGAGGTAGCGAAGGGGATGCAAAACCGAAATGCGTGAGGGGGAGTGGCCGCACCCATGGCTGGGTGCGGCCCGAGGAGGTTCTTGCGATCTACCGACCTAAGCCGAACGCCGGCGGCCCGCCGACAGTTCACGAACGTGGTTCAGAAAGATCGTCCGCTGTAGCGAATCCAACTGCGAGGTATACGCCGCAATCTCCGCCAGAAACGGATCCGCCATCAGCACGGAAGTCTCCTTCGAGTGGCGCGACGTCGCATCGCGCAGAAGAGCCGAGATATCGACCTCAAGCGCGCGCGCCAGGCGGTCCAGCGACGACAGCGTCGGCATCGCCTTACCGTTCTCAATCTTTGAGATATAGGTGCGGGGAACGTTCATACGTGCAGCAAGCTGGCGCTGGCTCAGGTTGCGGACGTGGCGCAGATCGCGCACTGCCGTAGCGACCTGGATGCCTTCTTCTTCCGCACGGGGCGTCGGGACGAAAGCGAGCGGGGCCGGCGCAGGCGCGGGCTTCTCAATCTCGAGGGATCGCTTGCAGCGGCGGCAGGCGAGGGCTGGTGTGCGAAATTGCACGAGCTTGCAGTGGTCGCAACGGAGAACTTCCCGCTGAGCCTGAGCCTGGCCGTAGGGCGCCATCATTGTTGCCATATTGTGTGTAGCGGAAGCGGGGGCCAGAGCAAGGTCCGCAGCCCAGGCGTCCGATAACGGAAACTTGGGATGTGCCTAGAGTGACACCGGGGTATCGGGTGAGTCAAGGGGTATCGCATAAGATATCGGCAAGAAAACCAAAGCCACCCGAAGTGGAACCAAGGTAGTAAACATGGGGTTCAAGCTTAGGATGAAGTATTAGAGGCAAGGGAAGAGGGGAAAGGGAAGAGGGAAGAGTTTGCACAGACCCATTCCCACCCACTTTGGAGGCAACACCGGATGAATCGTGACGCAGCTTTGGTACTAATGCAGGAATGGACACTGGGCGACAGCCTTCGCAAACACGCGCTTAGCGTATCCTTTTGCTGCGAATCGTATGGAAGCCGGGAAGCCGAGCGCCTCGGCCTAGCTGGCGAAGCGGCGACGGAGTTGTCTGCCAAGTATGCTGCCACCGGCCTGCTCCATGACTTCGACTACGAGCGCCACCCAACCCCGGAGGAGCACCCGTTCGTTGGCGTGGCCTACCTTCGCGAACACGGCTGGCCCGAAGACATACTGCACGCGATACTTGCCCACGCTGATTACTCCGGTATCAAGCCGGAGACGCATCTGGATCGCACCCTCTTCGCCTGCGACGAACTAGCCGGATTCCTGACCGCCTGCGCCCTCGTCAAGCCGACCAAGTCCATCCACGACGTCGAGGCCAGGGCGGCCGTCAAGAAGACGAAAGAGAAAGGCTTCGCCCGCGCCGTCAAGCGCGAAGATATGACGTTGGGCGCAGAACTGCTTGGCCTGCCGCTGGAAGAGCACGTCGCCAACTGCATCCGCGCCATGCAGGCTCACGCCGCCGAGCTAGGGTTAGAGGGCCAACCCGCGCCAGCCTAACCTCCGCCACACTATAGCGCTCAACCGCCCGCGGACGTCATTCTGGCGTAGCCAGAATCTCAGTAGTTGTTCTCTTGTCCCGCGGTAAGGCCAACAGGCCTAGCTCATCAGCAACGCCATCATCGGGGCGGGATCCCAATACGCATGCACCGAGGCGATCTTGCCGTCGGAGTTGCAGTGGATCACGTCGATCCCCTCAAACCGGATCGCCTTGCCATTCTTCCCGACGCCCTCGCCGGTCCACTTCACGGCAGCAGAGTACCCGTTAATAAACACGGAGTTTTCCGTCAAGCCAACCGTATCGAACCCGGCCATCACCTTTGTCAGGAAGTTCCGGAAATCATCGTGCCCATGCATGGCGGGAGCACCGACTGGATCGTGG
>JAYVZU010000267.1:0-1692 GCA_043783075.1 Rhodanobacteraceae bacterium | reverse complement strand
CATTCTGGCAAAAGCCAGAATCTTCGTATTTGTCTTGGGTCTTAGCTTGCAGCTACGGTCGTCGCAATGACGGAGCGGCCCTTGTACTCGCCGCACTTGGGGCAGGCACGGTGAGAGAGCTTACGCTCCCCACACTTGGGGCAGGCACCCGAGTTTACGGGCGTAAGAAAATCATGGCTGCGGCGCTTGGCGGTGCGCTGTTTGGAGTGGCGCCGTTTCGGATTAGGCATTTCAATTCCTCTTCAAATCTCTAAATTTCGCAGTGGTTGCTACCCACTACCAACTACTTAATCACTGTCTTGAGCCCTTGCAGCGCACCCCACCGAGGATCAACTGACTCCTCAGATTTGGCGCAATTGCAGGGGGCAACATTCAGATTCTGCCCGCAGTGTGCACATAACCCCTTGCAATCCTCGCGGCACAAAGTCCGTCCGGGCAGGGATAACAGCACCTGCTCACGCACCACGTCTTCGAGCAGAAGACCTGAACCTTCATAATACCCTATTTCGGTCTCATCTTCCGTAATTGCGCGCTCGCCAGCCTCGGCATCCGCATTTTCCGGCCGAAACAGCAAGTCAAAATCACCCTTCAGGGGAACACTCACCGGCTCAACACAACGAGCGCACAACACCTCAAACTCGCCATCGAAGCCGGCCCGGATACGAATATCCTCGACTTCTTCCTGCGGCCCGCGGTGTTCCACAATCAAGTCCGCCTTGCCCTCAACGGGGAGCGGCCCAATTTGCCGGGTGTCCGGCGCATACTCAATCGCGCCAGGCGCAATCTCCTCACGAAATACTAACGGCTCGTTCTGCAGGTCTAACGGTGTAATCAGCACAGTACCAAGCCTAGGACCCATCGCCCCGCAGGTCAAATCCAAACCTTTTTCTTCCCACTCCAACCACAACCATGTAAAGTAATCGCAATTTCCGGCGTAAGAGCCTCTCCCCCTTGTATCTGCCGGAGCCCCGTCGCTACTTCATCTCTCCGTGGAGAATGCAAGATGAGTGATTCAGAGCAGGAACAGGCACAAGACGGCACCGGGACAATGATCCTCGGCTTCGCCATCATCATCCTCGGCATCGTTGCCGTCTTCTTCGCCGGTCGCGCCATCTACAAAAAGTGGGTCTCGCCGCCGCCCAGCATGATCTCCCTCTCCGCCTACTTCGTAGACGACGCCGGCAAGCCCGTGTCCGACCCATCCCTCCCTGCCTACGAAGCCAGCCACATCCGAATCCGTGGCGCCATCCTTGGCACCTCGCAGCCCGCGCTCTCGGGCTCCGTGCGCGTCAATGTCCTCGCGCCCAACCTCCAATTTCAGCAGTCCGTCTCGGCCCCAGTCGCCAACGGTCAATTTGAGATCGCCGACCCAACATTCAACGCGATCCACCCCACCACGCCCGCCACCATCACAGCCTTCGTCACCATTGGCAAAGAGACCGACATAGCCACCATCGAGCTGAACACGCGCTCGCCGACGACCAAAAACTGGGTCTATGCCGGAATCTATGCTTTCGTCTTCGCGTTCGCGTTTGTCTTCTTCTACGCCTTCACTGGCCACCAGACTTCGCTCAAGAATCAGGTCGCGATCATCTTTTCATATCTCGTCATCGCGATCTTTCTCGGCGTCCCCATCCTCGCCCCGGTGCTGCTCATCCGCGCCTTCCCGGAAATGGTCAACGACATGATCGG
>JAYVZU010000266.1:0-5237 GCA_043783075.1 Rhodanobacteraceae bacterium | reverse complement strand
CGGTAACGCGGCGTTGAGCAGCAACTGCTTGCGCCACTCGGCTTCGACTTCCGCGAGGCCCGCAGAGCTTGCTGCGGTGAGCGCAGTGGATGCGTCGGTGGCGTGGAGCTTGTCGAGGGTTTGGGCGTAGGCAAACTTTTGCTCAGGTGTGTAATTTGTCTGGACGACTTCGCCGATAGTGCGGATTGCCTGCTCGCACTGCTGACGAGCGGTCTGACGGCGAGCCTGGATGTAGCTCTGGCGATCACGTGCGATGTCGCTTGCCGACATGCCGGCCTGCACATATTGAGCGGCCAGTTCGCTTGGGAAACTGCTGTCCCCTTCAGCAGCGCGGAGGGCAGTGGTAAGCGCGGCCAGAGCTTCGTCAGCCCTGCCGAGACGTGTGACGACGCGGGCGTAAGTGGATGCGCCGCCACTGTCCGGAGTGGTAAGCAGAGTCGCGCCAGCGAGCTTGATTCCCTGCTCTGCAAAGGTGCGGGCCTGGGGCAGGAGGTTCCACTGCGCAAGCTGTGCTGACACCTTGAAGAAGCGATCGGGGCTTACGGGCTGGCCAGCGATATATGCGAATTCAAGAGCCTTGACGGCGTCTGTGGCGCGTTGCTGACGGGCGCGGAGTTCGGCGAGCCGGACCATCCACGAGGGGTCTTTGTAGGAGAGGATGTAAAGGCGCTGGAAGTCGCTGGCGGCGGCCTCAAGTTGGGCGGGGTCGGTGAGGCCGAGGCGGAGCTCGAGATCGGCACGGGTGGTGTAAAGATCGGCACGATCTTTGCGGATGGTGATGGCTTGGCCATAGGCCGATACGGCGGCGGGCAGATCGTCGAAAGTGGTGTCGATCTGTGCAAGCAGAATGGCAAAGCGCGAGTCTTGCGGCGACTGTTTGACGGTCGTGCGGAGGAAGTCAAGTAGCTGCGGCTGGCGGCTGTAACGAAGCGCGTACAGCGCGGCCTCCTGCGCCGTGGCCGAGTCCTCGGGATAGGCGGAGAGCAGCGCAATGTACTGCGCTACGGTTCCCTCGTAGTCTTTGCTGCGCGTGAGCGCGGGGATCAATCCATGGCGTAGCAGCGCGGTGTCGGACTTGCGTTCGGCGGGGGTTAGCGTGGCAGTTTTTACGGCGACGAGTTGCTCGGTGTAGAAAGCTTTTAGGCCCACGTCATCGTTCGCTCGGGCGTAGCTCGTCGCGATGATCCCGAGCACCTGCGGGTCATACGGCTTCTGCGGGAGCAGCTGTAGTGCCAGGGCTCGGGCCTGCGCCGTGTTGTTGGATTCGTTGGCGCGTTGCGCGGCTTCGAGGGTGAAGTTGCGACTGAGGTCCGGCGTGGCCGCTTTCGATGCTTCCAGCAGAGTTGCGATGGCGCGCGGCGGTTGAGTGGTGCGGGCGTAGAAGTCAGTTGTCGTACGAACGACGCCAAGGATACGCGGGTTAGCCTGGTAGACAGAGTCGATGATCTTAGCCGCACCCGCGATTTCATTGCGCGATTCGAGCGAGCCGGACAATATGTAACTAAGTTCGATCTTTTTTACGAGATCGGCGGAGAGAGCGATCTGTTTTAGGAGCGCATGCTCGTATACCGCCGTGAGCGCGTAGGCTCCCGATGCCGCATAGGCCCGTGTAACGGTCGCAGGCTGTGTAAGCGAGACCGAAACTTGCTGCAAGTTGGCATCGTTGTTGACCGGCGAAGAGTGGCTGCGTGCGAGGTCTCCGATCGCCGCAGCTTCATCGACCGTGGTGGCTCGCGTGAGAGCAGCTTCGAGCAGTGGGGCAATTTCGTTGGTGCGCTTGAGAGCGGTGAGAATGTCTGCCCGCAGGGTCAGGGCTGCGGGTGTGTTAGTTGCGGCGACCTGCAATGTCGCCTTGTCGACGAGCTCTGCTGTGGCCTTGTGTGTCGCAAGTTGCAGCAGGCGGGCGCGGGCTTCGGTGGGGTTGAAGAGGCTCTGCGTGGTGGCTTGTAAATTGCTGTCGGCGGAATCCGATGGAGGCTTGAAGAGCGCGCCCAGCGCGGCGTTGAGCGACGCGGTGAAGAAGGGAGTGTCGGGCGGGGTGGTTGCTACGGCAGTGTATTCGGCGATGGCTTTGGGTAGGTCGTGGCGGTTCTCAGCGATGGCGCCGGCCTCGTAGCCGAAGAGCGCGGGTTGACGGAAGCGGGTGCGCGCGGCGGTGATCTCGGCGAGCGCGTCGTCAAACTGGAAGTAGTCCCAAAAGATTGTGGCAGAGGTGAGGTATCCGGCGGGTGTACCAGGGTGTAGAGCCGGGATGCGACGCCAGCCGGGGGCAGCCGTTGCGATGTCTTCGCCGCCGGTACTGGTGGCCTCGGCATACAGGTCGCCGAGCGTCGCTAGGCGGTCCGGATTCGCGGGATCAGCGGAGATGAGGCGGGTCTCTATCGCTGCGGCCCGCGCCGTGGATACAGTGGAAGAGTCGAGGTACGCCAGCGAGCGGAAGAGGCTGATGGACGTGTCGCCCAGGGTCTGATCTGCGGGATAGAGTTCCGCGACGAAAGCCATGATTGGTGCGGCGGTTTCGAAGTGGGAGTTCCAGATTTGCAGTTCGGCTTGCTCGCGTGTGGCGGCCGGATTCGAGTTTGTGGGCCCCACCTCAATCGATGGAGCCGATTGAGATGGGGCACCCGGAGAGTTTAGTGCGGCTAATTCGGTTTGGATTCTTCCGGTACGGCCGAGGTACGCGAAGAACTCGGTGCGCAGGGCATCCGACTCCCACCAGTGATGGCGGAGTGTGTCCTCGTATGCAGCATCGTTGCGCGTTGGTAGAGCCGTGTAGGCGCTCAGTAGATTTCGCGTGAAGACGAGGTCGTGCGGAAAGCGCTTCTGGGCGTAGAGATTTAGTTGCAGCGCAATCTGCGCGCTGGCATTGCGGTCTGCGGTGTTGAAGCTGGCGAGGGAGCCGGCGTGGCGGAACCAATCGTCGAGGTCGGTGCCGGCAAAGATATCGGTGACCTGACGCGTGGTTGCGATGTAGGCTTGGCGGTTGCGCTGCCGAAGATAGAAGCGGGCGAGCTTGTCGTACCAGCCGCTGTTGGGGAAGCGCGCGACAGCTAATTTGTAGGTCGCTTCCTGCTGGGCGGAGAGGTTATTTTGCTGCAGGAAGTTGGCCAGCCGCTCGTAGAGTTGCGGGTCGTTGGGGTTCAGGTCGAGCTGATGGCGCAGCACAGTCAGCGCCTGCGCAAGCTGCTTCTCCGCGACGAGACGGCCGACGTAACGGTCCAGTATGCGGGCGTATTTGGTGGCCTCCGGAATCGTCGCGGAGTGCGGCGCGTAGGCGGTGAGCTCGTAGCTTGCGGCCTGCATCACAGAGGCTGCGCGGTTGGGAGTTGAAGTGGTTGTGGAGTCAGTGTCGGCGTTCGCAGTGACGAGCGCCGGAGCCGTGTTGTAGGGATCCTCTGCGGCTGGTGGAGTAGCAGGCTGGCCAGAGGTGAGCGGTAGACCGTTTGTCTTGCTGGCAAGCTCGGTGAGCAGCGAGTCGTACAGTGTGAATTCGGCCGTGATGTTCTTCTGGCGGGCGTAGGCGTCGGCCATCAGGCTGGCCATTTCTATGCGATCCGGCGAGACAGGAAAAGCGGTGAGGAAGGTCTTCCCTTCCGCGATGACGGCCTCGGATTCTACGTAGTTCGAGTAGGTCCGGATGATCTCAGCGTGCAGCATGGCACGTTGCGGCGCGTTGGGGAATTTAGTGTCCAACTGGGCGAGAAGCTCGGCTGCTTTAGAGCGATGGAAATAGCTCTGCGCTTTTGCTGTTTCGCTGTTGTACTCGGAGGTCGGCGATGTGCCGTTAAGCCACAGCGAGAGGATGCCATTCCAATAGCCGGGGCCTTGATCGAGCATAGCAATATCGCGGTAGAGCGATAGGTTTCCAGCTCCGAGGGCGATGGGTTGATCGGGCGCGGTGAGCAGCAGGTCAACCAGTGCGGCAAGTCCAGATTGCGCAGCGGATTCTCCGTTGGGGAGTGTGCCACTGCTGGAAGCCAGGGCGTAGTTATAGCGAGCGGCCTCGGAGTAGCTATGGATCGACGCGGACAAGTTGGCGAGTGTGTAAAGGTCTTGCGGCGTCCATGTTCCGTTGCGGGATTCGCGAGCGATGCGGAAGGCGTCGAGCGTTTGCTGGGCCTTGTCCATACGGCCCGCTTGTTGATCGTAGTAGAAGATGCGGGCGAGGGCGTTGAGGCCTTCGGGGCCGTCGGGGTGCACGGCAAGGCGGATGCGGGCGTCGGCTACGAAGGCTCGCTGCCGATGTGTAGCATCGAGCAGGCCGAGGTACGACTGCACCAGCGATGCGGGCCAGAGTGGCTGGAAAGATTTGTCGTACACAGCGAGGGCTTGATCGATGTCGCCGCGCCGATAATCGATAACAGCCTGAGCTCGGATGGGGAAGATTTCATCTTTCGGAAACGCGCTGCGATAGCGGGAGATGAGGGCTTCGGCGGCGGGCCAGTCTTTTTGCGCAAGCTGCCACGTCAGATATTGCGCGTACACGGCGGGCTCAGCGGGGTAACGTTTGACGAAGCCGTCGAAGGTGGCGCTGGTTTGGGTGGCAGGCAGGGCTTGATCGTTGATGAGCGCAAAGATGCGGATGTAGGCGTTCCACGAGCGTTGGTGCGCCGGGTCGACGAAGCGCTCCTCCAGAATTGCGGGAGCGGCAGCGACGTCGTTGAGAGCTGCGATTTCCTGTGGGACTTCCAACCGGCGGTGGTAGTAGGCGGCAAGTTGAAGCCTCGCGTTGACCGGGTCTTTGGAGTGTTGGACAGAGAGCTTCCAATCGGATTCGGCCGCTGGAAAGTCGAGGGCAGACTCGTCGGTTTGGGCGCGGACAGCGTGGAGCTGAGCGTCGTCGGGCGCGGTGGTGATGAGGCGGGCGAGTTCGGTTTGGGCCTCTTTGGGCGGGCGCGGGTAGAGAGCTTGCACGCTGGGAAGCTGCATGGTGCGGAAGAGCGCAGCCTCAATGGTGGACGCTCCGATGACGTGTTGGAGCCAGGGTGGGATGGTGGCCTTGGCGGAGGTTGCGGTGATAAGAGTGAGTATTCCCATGGTCGAAACGATGAGGCTGTTTCGAACATCGGGCACCCTGAATTTATGGGATGACATCCACCTGGACCTCCTGGCTGCCCATATTGTGGGCGATGTCCTCTGCGGTGACGGTGAGGGTGTAGCGACCGATTGGCATGTCGGCTGGGATGATGAGGTTGCCGGTGTTGGTTGCGGCGCGTTGATTCCAGCGTAAAGAGACC
>JAYVZU010000265.1:0-5245 GCA_043783075.1 Rhodanobacteraceae bacterium | reverse complement strand
GGCTGGCATGGCTTAGAAGTTACTCGGTTTTGAGCGAAGCCATGTCGATGGAGAAGCGGTACTTGACGTCGGATTTCAGTAGCCGCTCGTAGGCTTCGTTGAGCTTCTGGATGGGGATCACTTCGACGTCGGAGGTGATGTTGTGTTCGCCGCAGAAGTCGAGCATCTCCTGCGTCTCCGCCAGGCTGCCGATGGGGGAGCCGGAGAGGCTGCGGCGTCCGAAGATGAGGCCGAAGACGTTGACGGGGAGCGGCTTCTCGGGTGCACCGACCATGGTGAGGTTGCCGTCGCGGCGAAGCAGGTTGATGTAGGCGTTAATGTCGTGGTCGGCAGCTACGGCGTCGAGGATAAAGTCGAAGCTGCCCGCATGCGCGGCCATCTCGTTGGCGTTTTTTGAGAGGACGACTTCGTCGGCACCAAGGCGGAGCGCGTCTTCTTTCTTGCTCTCGGAGGTGGTGAAGACGACGGTGTGGGCTCCGAGCGCGTGGGCGAACTTGACGCCCATGTGGCCGAGTCCGCCAAGGCCGACGACGCCGACCTTCTTGCCCTTGGTGACGACCCAGTGGCGCATGGGCGAGTAGGTGGTGATGCCGGCGCAGAGCAGCGGCGCGGCCCCGGCGAGCTCCAGCTTGGTGGGGACGCGAAGTACGAACTTTTCCGTGACGACGATGGAGTCGGAGTAGCCGCCGTAGGTGACTCCGCCGGTGTGCTTGTCGGGGAAGTGATAGGTGAGGGTCATGTTGGGACAGAACTGCTCCATGCCGGCCGGGCACTCGGGGCAGGTGTTGTCGGTGTCGACGAGGCAGCCCAAGGCGGCGAGGTCGCCGATCTTGAACTTCGTGACTGCGGAGCCGACGGCGGTGACCCGCCCGACGATCTCGTGGCCGGGGACGCAGGGGTAGATGGTGGGCATCACTTCTTTCCACTCGTTGCGCGCCTGGTGGAGATCGGAGTGGCAGATGCCGCAGAAGAGGATTTCGACCTGGACGTCGTGGTCGGACGGATCGCGCCGCGAGATGGTGGTGGAGGCAAACGGCGATGTGGGACTGGAGACGGAGTACGCTTTTGCATTGTACATGGAGAAGACTTCGGAGCTGCTTGGCTCGAATCTGAGACTACGAGAGATGGAGGTGAAGGCGGTATCCCGATTCTGCCAATTTCTTGCCTGATTCTGTTGCTGCATAGATTTTTGTGCATAGAGGTTTTGGTCCGGGGGTAGGCTGGATGTTGAGGGAGCGAGAACAAGATGCAGACAACAAACGAAGGGCGTGTAGTCGAGATGCGGGCTGAGCTGGCGCGAAAGATTGCGGCTCACATTGATGTGGAGGGGGCGCAGGAGACTCCGATTGCAGGGATGGCATTGTCGCGGAGATCGTGGCCGAGCGCCTGCGCCTCTGCGACGTATGAGCCGACGCTGATCGTGTTTGCGCAGGGAGAGAAGCGGATCAACCTGGGTAAAACCATCGTTATGTGCGATGAATCCACGTTTCTGCTGACGTCGATTGATCTGCCGGTGGTGAGCCAGATCGTGAAGGCCACGGTTGAAGAGCCAATGCTGGGCATAATGCTGAAGCTGGATATGCCGCTGGTGCGGGAGATTCTGAGCCAGCAGGAGTTCCACCGCGGCGAAGAAGCGGCGGATGCCCGGGGCATGACGGCGGGCGTCACGTTTCCGGAGTTGCTGGAACCCTGTCTGCGGCTTCTGGACCTGCTGGATGCGCCGCAGGACATTCCGTTTCTGGGTGGTTTGTTGCAGCGCGAGATTATCTATTGCCTGGTAAGGAGCCCGCAGGGGAAACATCTGCGGGCCATTGCGACGTTGGGCGAGCAGAGTCACAGGACGTCGAAGGCGGTGGAGTGGTTGCGGACGAACTACGCGAAGCCGCTTCGGGTGGAGGAGTTGGCGGCGATGGCCCGGATGGGGGTCTCGACCCTGCATCATCAGTTTCGGTCGCTAACGTCGATGAGTCCGCTACAGTACCAGAAGCAGCTTCGACTGCACGTGGCGCGGGAGAGGATGTTGAATGACGGTCTGGATGCTGCAAGTGCCGCATTCGAAGTGGGATATGAGAGTGCAAGCCAGTTCAACCGGGAGTAAAGCCGGTTCTTCGGGCAGCCGCCGATGCGGGATGTCAAGGCGCGGCGTTCCGCTGAAACCGTGGTCGCCTGTAAGAAAGATTGCAAGCAACATGGGAATCCTGCATCTGAACCTATGGAAAGCAAAGAGGGTACAGATTGCGAATTCTTGGAATTTCTGCGGTAACGGTAGCGGGTCTGGGTTTGATGTTGGGCTCAATTGGATGTAAGAGTGCGGCTCCGGCGGCGGCTTACGACCCGAGTGATCCGGCCAATGTGAATATGGCGACAGTTACGAGCGGGCCAGTGGGAGGCCAACAGGCTCGCGTGCTGGGTCAACGGGATCAGTCGTACCCGACACAGAGTGGCGTGGAGTATCCCCAGAATCAGAGCTACAACGATCAGATGAACGCCGAGCAGCAGGCTTTGGATGAAGCCAATTCGGCTCCTCCTCCGCTGCCGGACTACGCGCAACCACGGGCGACCAGAGCGAATACGATCTGGACGCCGGGCTACTGGCGCTATGCACAGACTGGCTACTACTGGGTTCCGGGTGCGTGGGTTTCTCCGCCGTATGCCGGTGCGCTTTGGACGCCGGGCTACTGGGGCGCGGATGGGCAGCGGTATCGCTTCCACCAAGGCTATTGGGGGCGCCACGTGGGTTTCTACGGCGGTGTGAACTATGGCGGCGGGTATGTTGGCACGGGCTACCACGGCGGCTATTGGAATGGGAACCAGTTTTACTACAACCAGGCTTTTTACGAGGTTGATCCAAACGAAATTCATGGCATCTATAACCAGCCGTGGCGTGGCACAAACGCCTATGGCCGTGTGAGTTACAACGGCGGCAATGGCGGGATCAACATACTGCCGATTGCTGCGGAGATCATCGCGCTGCACGAGCAGCACGAGCGGCCGATTCGCTACCAGTACGACCTGGAGCGGCAGGCACAGATGAACCGCGGCCAGTTCTACGAGGTCAATCGCGGACGTCCGGAGACGTATGTTGCCGGGCCGGGCTTTGTCGTCGGGATTGGCGGCGGACTACCGCAGCAGCAGGTGATTATCGAGCGGCCGATCGTGATTGACGAACGGGGCGGGTTCCCGGGTCGCGGAAACGCTTACGGACATGACAAGGAACACGGCAACCCGCATGACCGTCGCCAGAACAATGACGGCGATGATCGGGACGGCGGTGACCGTGGCCGTGGCGAGGAACATGGTCGGGGCGGCAAGCACGATCGCTAAATTCAGGCGATAATTTTGGCGGGGTCGTGGTAGTCGAAGTGACTGCTACGGCCCATTTTTTATTTGGGGGATGGATGGCAGAGATCGAGAAGCAGCGATGCAAGTGGGCGCAAAATGATCCCTCGATGCGGGCGTATCACGATGAGGAGTGGGGTGTGCTGGAGTATGACAGCCGTACGCTTTGGGAGTTGTTGATGCTCGAAGGCTTTCAGGCTGGCCTGAGCTGGATTACCGTATTGCGCAAGCGGGAGGCGTTTCGGGCAGGGTTTGCGGGGTTCGACCCGGCGAAGGTCGCGTTGTTTGACGAGGCGGATGTTGCCAGGCTGATGGGCGATCCAGGGATCGTGCGGGCGCGGGCGAAGATTGCAGCGACGATAAAAGGCGCGCAGATTTACCAGGAGATGCGGGCGTCGGGGACGGACTTTGCGAGTTGGGCTTGGGAGTTTGCAGGGGGCAAGCCGATCCAGAATACAGGGCCGGTTCCGGCGAGTACGGAGCTTTCGGAGAAGATATCGAAGTAGTTTAAGCAGCGCGGGTTCAAGTTTGTCGGGTCGGTGATTCTGTATGCATGGATGCAGGCCGCAGGGATGGTGAATGATCACGCGGAGGATTGTTTTCAGCGCGGGGATTGCGCAGGGATTGGCGAAACAGCGAAATACCGAGATTCTTCGCTACGTTCAGAATGACCTCAAACGTGGAGAACCCCATCTCAAACGAAGGACCTGTTTGAGATGGGGCACCCGGAGGTTATGCGGAATTATGCTTCGGTCGGGGCGGGAGCTGCCGGCTCCGCTGGCTTGGGAGCTGCGGCTAATGGCGGCGCAGGCTTCTTCACTGCGGGCGGCTGCTGCACTTCGGCCTTCTTCGATGGCGCGAGGATGGCGTGCAGCGTGGTGCCCTCCATACGCGGCATGAATTCGACCAGGCCGTTGTCGCCAATATCGAGGATTAGGCGGTTGACGATCTTGTAGCCGAGGTCGCGGTGAGCCATCTGGCGGCCCTTGAAGCGCAACGAAGCCTTAACCTTGTCGCCTTCGTTCAGGAAGCGGATCGCCATGTTCTTCTTGGTCTGGTAGTCATGCTCGTCGACGGTGACCGAGAATTTGACTTCCTTGATGACGATGACCTTTTGCTTCTTGCGCGCGGCGCGGTCAGACTTATCTTTTTCGTACAGATATTTGCCGTAGTCCTGAATCTTGCAGACTGGCGGGACGGCGTTAGGGGAGATCTCTACGAGGTCGAGCGATTTCTCCCGAGCCATTTTCAGGGCTTCAAAGGGAGCCATGACGCCGAGTTGCTCGCCATTTTCGTCAATAACGCGGATTTCACGGGCGCGGATGCGCTCATTGGTGCGGATAAAGGATTTTGCGGAACGCTTATCGATCGGTGGAATAGGGTGCCTCCACAGCGGACCCGGAGACTGCCGCCATGCATGGTTAAGGTTGTGTGTTCAGGCGCTGGAGCGTTCGGAGCGACAAACCGAATCGTGAGACGCCGCAACATGGAGTATAGCATTTCACGTAAAGCAACTCGAGCGTTGTGATGCAACTTCTGTTGACTGGGATGTCTTGCATGTTAAAAAATACGTTTGGGCGGTATGCTTTGCGGCATACGCCGATATCTTCTTTAGGAGTTTCGAATGAATCGTTTCGCGGTTACTCTCTCGTTCTTGCTTGGCTTTTCTGGTGCGGTTCTGGCGCAGGGGAAGGCTGTTCCCGAGATTTCGTTTGAATCCGTGCCGCATTTTCTAAAGATGCCGCCGAATCTATACCTGGGAGAGGCCGCCGGTGTCGCGGTGAACTCGAAGGGGCATGTGTTCGTGTTCTCGCGCGGCAACACGACGGGGCCGGCATATGGCGCGGGCGCGGCACAGTTGCTGGAGTTTGGGGCCGATGGAACGTATCTGCGCGAGATTGGCCAC
>JAYVZU010000264.1:0-15799 GCA_043783075.1 Rhodanobacteraceae bacterium | reverse complement strand
CCGCAGCCGTTCGGGTCATCAGGCGGGCACATCGGGATGGGGAGCGCGGAGGTGCGTGCGCCGAGCGACGGCTGCGAGGCGTTGGCGATGTGAGTGGTGGCAACAGCGCCGGTTACAACGAGGGAAAGAGCGAAGATGCGTGCGATGAGCTTCATGATTAGGGACCTTTCGATGTACATCTTTGGTTGTAATTTCTAAATTCGTGCTGGACAGATCAGCTGAAGTAACCATAGGATGAGACGATTGGTAAGTCCAACGAAATGAATAATCTAAGACTGTAATTAACAAGAAATGTTACTGAGGTAACATCTTCAGTTGTTCAATAAGTGATTACGACTTAGGTGGGATTCTTCATTTTACGGCCAGTAACGTGCAAGGGTTGACCTTGAACGCAGGGTCTACCTCCCCTGGAATGGGTTGAGGTGGCGCGATGAGCTAATGGGAGGATTGGAACGGTGCCGGATTTCTGGCGATTGTGACGACTTTGGCGATGAGTGCCGAATTGGGAATTAATACAAGATAAATAATTTTGGGCTAGAGAGATTTCGTCATGCGGATGATGGGGAGGACCTCGCCGTTGGGCATGGGGACGCCAACTTCATCGAGTCTCTGATAGCCGCGCAGAGTATAGAGGGGGACTCCGGTGAGAGTGGAGCCCATTTCGAAGCGCTGGAAACCGGCCTTGTGGGCGACGGCTTCGCAGTGGGCGAGGATGATGGAGCCGAGGCCTCGGCGGGCGAAGGTGGGGTGGATGAAGATGGCGCGGATTTTTGCGGCGTCGGTGGCGGGGTCGAGCGATTCGACGACGCGGTCAGGGCCGTGATCGCTGCCGAAGAGAGTTTTGCGGAAGCTCCAGCCGCCGCAATCGGCGAGGGTTCCGGGTTGCGCGGTGGGTTCAGCGATGAAGTAGGTCTGGTCGGCGATGAGTTGGGTGTCGAGGCCGAGGGCGTGGCCGAGCGCTCCGGCGATCTGGGCGGGGGTGTAGTCGTTGGTCTGGAGGCCGCGGATGGACTGTTCGATGAGCTGGTGGAGGGCGGGGATGTCGGCTTGCGTGGCCACACGGATGGAGAATTCGGGCGATGGATTCATGATTGGATGACTCTCTTTATACTTGCTGGGTGTTTGCTGGAAAAGTGCGGGAGAGCAGATCCCTTCGCTTTGCTGCGGGATTACAAAGAATGGCGCTGCGGAATGACACACAAGGGAGTTATACGTATGAAGCAATTTGTAGTTGTGTTGGCGGCGATGGTGTTTGGCGTTTCGGGGCTGCATGGGCAGGAGATGCCGGCGGATACAAAGGCTGCGGTGGATGCGGCGATCGAACAGGTAGTGGCGAAGACCGGGGTGCCGAGCGCGTCGGTTGGGATTGTGCAGGGCGGGCGGATTGTCTATACGAAGGCGTTTGGCGATGCCCGACTGAAGCCTGAGGTGAAGGCTACGGCGGCGATGAGCTATCCGGTGGGGTCGATCTCCAAACAATTTACGGCGACTTGCGTGCTGCTATTACAGGAGGATGGGAAGCTGTCGCTGGATGACACGGTGAGCAAGTGGTTTCCAAAGCTGACGCGGGCCAATGAGGTGACGCTGCGGGAGCTGCTGTCGCATACGTCGGGTTACGAGGATTATGCGCCGCAGGACTATACGATTCTGCTGTGGACCAAGGTGGGCGATCCGCTGAAGCTGGTGGAGGAGTGGGCGGGCAAGCCGCTCGACTTTGAACCAGGGACGCAGTGGCAGTACAGCAATACGAACTTCGTGCTGGCGGCGTTAATTGTGCAGAAGGCCAGCGGGATGCCGTTCTTTGAGTTTCTGCAGAAGCGGGTGTTAGATCCGATGGGGCTGAAGGATGCGTTGGATCTGGATACGGCCCGAGATCGCGTCGTGGTTCAGGGTTATGAGCGGCATGCGCTGGCAGCGTTGCGGCCGGCGATTCTGGAGGCTCCGGGCTGGTACTTCGGGGATGGAAGCCTGGCGATGCCGGTGGCCGATCTGCTGAATTGGGATATCGCGATCATGGATCAGAAGCTGCTGAAGCCGGAGTCTTACAGGGCTTTTGAGACCGAGGTGAAGCTGAAAGATGGCAAGTCGACTCGGTATGGGCTGGGGATTAGCGTGTTTACGCAGGGTGGGCGCCGGGTGCTGGAGCACTCGGGCGAGGTGGGCGGGTTTGTGGCGGAGAATCTGATGTTGCCGGATGAGAAGTTGGCGATTGCTGTGCTGACGAATCAGGAGGCGAGCTCGGCTGCGAGCGAGATTGCTAGTGCAGTGGTCAAGCATTTGCTGCCAAAGACGGCGGTCGCGGCGGTTGTGTCGGCACCGGAGGAGATACAGTTGAAGTCGATTATGAGTGGGCTGCAGGAAGGGAAGATCGACCGCGGACTCTTTACGGCGGATGCGAATTTTTACTTCTCTGCGGAGACGATGGAGGACTTTGCTTCGAGCCTGAAGCCGTTGGGGGCCGTGTCGACGGTGGAGAAGGAACGCGAATCTCTGCGTGGAGGGATGACGTTTCGGTCCTTCCACGTGGGGTTTGCGGGGAAAGAGAGCGTGACGGTTTCGACGTACACGATGAAGGACGGGAAGTTGGAGCAGTTGTTGGTGGAGGGGAAGAACTAGGGGTAGAAGCCAAGGTAAATTTGTGAGATCTCAGTTTGAGAGCCTAGAGCTGTGAGTTCAGCCAGATGGATGCCAAGTTTCCCCTGAGCATCTTGATTCAACCGAGTTTTTACGGTTCTATGGCGACACGTCATCAAAATATTGCGTCATAGGAAGTGTGACGAATTCTAGACTGTTGCGGGTTTTAGTTGCGGCGGCCTTCTGTTTGGCAGCTGTTTTGGGTTCCGCGCGTGGGTCGGCTACGGTGGTGGTTGGTGAACCGTATGGCGCGTTGGGGACGATACTTCCGGTTGGGCACACGGGGATTTACCTGGATCGGGTGTGTGCGGATGGACCGCTAAGAGTTCGAATGTGCGGACCGAATGAGCCGCAGGGCGTGGTGATTGCGCGGCTGAACCGGCTACAGGTGGATTGGGTTGCGACGCCGATAGTTGAGTTTCTGTATGGCGTGGATGATCCGCGCGGTGTGATGCGGAATCTGACGCCGCAGGAGGTGGATAGGCTGCGGCAGAACTATCGACACACGTATTTGGCGGCCATGTTGCCGGATGAGACGGTATCGAGTCGTGACCGGGACTGGTGGCAGTCTGTCGCGATGTCGTATGACCGGCGGATGTGGGGTTATCAGCTGGCGACGACGCGGAAGCAGGATGAGCAGCTTGTGGCGAGGCTGAATTCGGAGGTGAACAAGCACCGGTATCACCTGCACAAGAGCAATTGCGCGGACTTCGCGGCGAATGTTGTGAACTTCTACTATCCCGGCACGGTGAAGCCGAACGGGATTGCGGACTTCTGGCTGATGACGCCGAAACAGGTGGCGCGGTCGGTTGGGAAGTATGGCCGGGAGCACCCGGAGGCGGAGTTGAAGGTTGTTGAGTTTCCTCAGCTGATAGGGGCGCAACGGCGAAGTCACAATGTTCGTGGGGCGAGTGAAATGTTTCTTACGACGAAGCGGTACCTGGTGCCGCTCAGTGTGATTCAGCCGGAGTTGGTGGTGGCGCTGGCGGTGGTGTATTTCGATCGCGGCCGGTGGGATATTCGGCACGGTGGGCCGGGTGGTGAGTTCGAAGTGGCTGAGCCTTCGACCTTTGCGTGGACGCCCCCGTCACGCGGGGATGCGACAGTGGTGTCTTCGAACGAGGCGCGTCCGTAGCTGCCGATTCCCCGAAATGCACTGACGTCCGGGTGTATCTCAGAAGCAAGCAACGGTAATGGAAGTCCGGGTGTATGTCAGGGATGAGGGCAATCGCTGGGGTTAGGCGAAGGCGATTTGGCCTAGCAGGATTGCGTTGAGCGTGAGGATGATGGCGACGACGACCCAGCCGGCGACGCGGGTGCGGCGGGCGCTGGCGAAGGTCTCCATGACGCTGGTGCGGCTGGTGAGGATGAGCAGCGGGATGAGCGCGAAGGGGAGCGCAAAGCTGAGGACGACCTGCGAGAGGACGAGGATTTTGAAGGGGTCGAGGCCGGTGGCGATGATGACGATCGCCGGGATGATGGTGATGAGGCGGCGGAGGAAGATGGGGAACTTGATGTCGAGGAAGCCCTCGATGATGACCTGGCCGGCCATGACCCCGACGGTTGAGCTGGAGAGGCCGGATGCGGTGAGGGCGACGGCGAAGACGATGGCGGCTCCCTGGCCAAAGAGTGGGCCGAGGGTTCGGTAGGCCTCGCGGATGGTGTCTGAATCGGGGTTGGTGAGGGTGGTGGTGTGGGCGAAGGCTACGGCAGCCATCAGAATCATGGCGGAGTTGATGAGCCAGGCACCGTTCATGGCGACGAAGACGTCGATGAGTTCGAAGCGCAGGAAGCGGCTGAGGATGGGGCGGCGGACTCTGCGGAACGCCTTATGCTGGCCGGAGACTGTGGTGTGGAGGGTGGATTCGAGCGCGGGAACGTCAACTCCGGTGAGCTCCTTGAGGCGGGGCTGGACGAGCGCGGAGTGTAGATAGATGACGTGCGGCATTACCGTTGCGCCGAGCATTCCGACGGCGGCGTAGATGGATGCGTGGAAGTTTCCGGGGGAGGACCGATCGAGCGACGGGATGAGCGTCGAGAGCATGGCTGAATGCCAGTCCGGATGGACGAGGAAGACCTCGAAGCCGTAGCAGAGGCCGATGACTGCTACCAGGCCGATGATGCCGCGTTCCAGCCAGAGGTGGCCGGCGAGATCGAGCGCGAGGATGGCGAAGACTAATGCGGTGGAGGCCAGGGCCGCGAGGAGGAGGGTGGCTTTGGGCGTCCAGCCATGAGAGTAGAACCAGGGGCCGAAGATGAGGTCGAGACCCATGGCGGCGCCGAGAAATTCTGCGAGGTCGGTGGCGATAGCGGCGACTTCGGCAGCACACCACAGGATGATGGTGACAGGGCGGGCGAAGTGTTTGCGGCAGTTCTGGGGGAGGGTGAGGCCGGTGACGATTCCGAGCTTCGCGGAGAGGTACTGGATCAAAATCGCCATGGCGTTGGACCAGAGCAGCACCCAGAGGAGGCGGTAGCCGAATTGGGTTCCGCCGAGGATGTTGGTGGCGAAGTTGCCGGGATCGATGTAGGCGACGGATGCGACGAATGCTGGACCGAAGTAGGTCAACATCTGATTGCGGCGGAAGCTGGGGAAGAGAGGCTTCCGCTCTGTCGGGTTTGGGGTGGTTGCAGTCGACATATTTAGGCGCGCCTGCAAATTAGGTATACCTAATTTTGTGGAATGAGTCAAACTAATGACGGAACGTAGAATACGAGGCGTAGGCTTGTAGTCGCGATAAAGGACCATATCTCGGGGGCTAAAGCCCGGATTTATCTCAGGAAGAACGGCAAAGGGACGAGGGATGGCGGCACGGCGGCAGGGGCAGGGCAATACGGAGTCGGTGGACAACTACCTGAAGGCGATTCTGTCGCTGGGTGGAGCTGAGGACCGGCGGGTCGCAAGTAAGGCTTTGGCGGACCGGCTGGGCGTGGCTCCGGCTTCGGTGACGAATATGTTGCAGAAGCTAGCTGCGGCCGCTGCTCCGCTGGTGGTGTATGAGCGGCACCGGGGAGTGCAGTTGTCGGCGACCGGGCGGCGGCGGGCGCTGGAGGTGGTGCGCCATCACCGGCTGATCGAGACGTTTCTGTACGAGATTCTGGACTACCCGATTGACGAGGTGCATGACGAGGCGGAGCGTCTGGAGCACTTTATCTCGGAGCGGTTTGAGGAACGGATTGCGGCGAAGTTGGGGCATCCGAAGATTGATCCACATGGCCACTCGATCCCGACGATGGAGGGGGAGATGGCGCTGCAGGAGTCGATTCTGCTGACGGATGTGGTGGCGGATGGGACGTTCGTGATTGACAGCGTTTCGGACCGCGACTCGGGCAACCTGCGGCTGATTGAGGCGTGCGGGATTACTCCGGGAGCCACGATGCGGGTGCGGACGGGGGCACCGCTGGAAGGCTATTCGGTGAGTATCGGTGGGTCTGGGAAGGCTTATGATTTGACGCGCGAGGTTGCCGGGGATGTGCGGTTGTTGTCCCAGGCGAAGTAGGGCACAGGGCAAGAGCTATGTATCTTGAGCTGACCGCTTATGAGCTTTAAGCTGTCAGCTTGAGATAAGTTAGACAGTTCGTTTGCGGCGGGTGGCGCCGATGACGGAGAGCAGGCCAGTTCCGAGGAGGATCAGGCTTGTGGGCTCCGGGGTGACACTGGGGTTGGAGCCGATGTTTAGCTGGCCGGTGTAGCTGAGGCCGAGATTTCCGGCTGCGGATCCGATAAAGGTTTCGCTGGCGTTGCCGTTGCCGACGTCGACGCCGTTGATGTAGACCTAACCAAGTGTGTAGTAAATGCCGTTGACGAAGTCGAAGGCGTTGATATCGAACGTGAGGACGTTAGAGCCACTGGTGATGGAGAAGAGCTGCTGGACGGGATTTGTGAGTAGGCTGGAGTAGATGAAGGTGTTGACGAAGGTGACGTTTGCGGGGCCGCCGAAGCCGGTCAGGATGCCGGTTCCATTGGAGCTGGAGGCTGGATTGGTGGTGTAGGTGAGGCCTGCAGTGGATCCGGAGCCGATTCCAATTGCAGTTCCGGTGATGACGATGCCGCCGATGGTGTTTGCCATTGCCGGAGCCGTCGAAGCGCTACAGAGAGCTGCCGCGAGAAGCAATTTCGTGAATTTATGCAAGTGTAGTCTCCAGTGAGAACAGGGGCTGGCTCGAATAAGGCTGTGTCTGCGAAATCCTTCGCCTTGATTCCAAGTATATGAAAATAAATGGCTTATTCTGACTCGTCGGTATTCAACTGTCGAGGTTTAACCAGGTAACTTCTGGAGGGTTGCGTTGCCACCGAAGTCGTATGTCATGGAGACGCCATAGGTGATTCGGATGCGCATCGGGTGTGGATGCGTGGGGAGGTGCTAGCGTTTAATGATGAAGATTCTGGTGATTGGCGGCGGCGGGCGAGAGCACGCATTGGTTTGGGCGTTGCGGCGGAGTTCGCGGGTTACTGAGGTGGTGTGTGCGCCGGGGAATGGTGGAATTGCGGCGGTGGCGCGTTGTGTTCCGGTGGATGTGGCGAATGTGGCTACGTTGACGGCTCTGGTGGAGCAGGAAAAGCCGGCGCTGGTGGTGGTTGGGCCGGAGATTCCGCTGGCCGTGGGCGTTGTCGATGCGCTTGAGGCGATGGGCGTACCTGTGTTTGGTCCGACGAAGGCTGCGGCGGAGTTGGAGAGCAGCAAGGGTTTCGCGAAGGAGTTCATGCGGCGCTGGGAGATTCCGACTGCTGCGTACGCTGTTTGTCACTCTACCGACATTGTGCGTGGGGCGTTGGCGAAGTTTCCCGGTCAGGTTGTGGTGAAAGCCGATGGGCTAGCTGCGGGTAAGGGTGTCGTTCTTTGCGAGACACATTCGGAAGCGGTTGTGGCTGCGGAGGAGATGTTCTCTGGCGCGCTGCTGGGGGATCGCGTCGAGAGCGTGGTGGTGGAGGAGATGTTGACGGGGCCGGAGGTCTCGTTTTTTGCGATTTGCGATGGTGCGAGCGCGATTGCGCTGGCGGCGGCGCAGGATCACAAGCGGATTGGCGAAGGGGATACGGGGCCGAATACGGGTGGAATGGGCGCATATTCGACGGACGACCTGATTTCTGCGGAGACCAGTGCATGGATGCTGGGCGTGGCGCAGAAGGTGGTCGATGGGATGAAGGCCGAGGGGACACCGTTTGCCGGGGTATTGTTTACGGGTTTCATGATGACTCCGGACGGGCCGAAGGTGTTGGAGTTCAATACGCGGTTCGGCGATCCGGAGACCGAGGCGATTATGCTGCGGTTGGAGACGGATCTGGTGGATATTCTTGAGGCGGTGGTAGAGAAGCGGGTGGGTGAGATTACGGTGAAGCTCAAACCGGGCGCGAGTGTTTGTGTGATTGCTGCGAGTGCAGGGTATCCGGGGAAGTATGTGGGTGGGAAGGAAATTCGCGGTCTGGACATTGTTGCGGATGGCGTGGAGGTTTTTCATGCGGGGACGGCACTGAAAGATGGTGTGATTGTGACGGCGGGGGGACGGGTGTTGGCGGTGACGGCAGCGGGGGCCGATCTGTCGGAGGCGTTGTCGATGGTGTATGGGGCGATGGTTGGAATTTCGTTTGAGGGGATGCAGTATCGGCGGGATATTGCCTGGCGAGCGCTTGGGGATGGGGCCTCGGCTTAGACAAAAAATATGGAGTGCCGAGGGGTCGGCACTCCATGAAGGTTTGCAGGGATTCGTAAAGTTGAGAAGTTATGCGGTTGCGCTGATCTGGCGGCGACGTTTGATGGTCATGATGCCGCAGGATGCGAGCAGACCGGTACCGAGCAGGACGATGCTGTTTGGTTCAGGCGTCAGGGTGAGCTCGGCGGAGTAGAAATATCCCTTGTCGGCGCCGGCACTTGCGCCGAGTACGTCAACCAATGTGGCGTTGCTGCTCGCGACACCGTTTTGGGTCAGATAACCATTGAAGATGTAGGTTGTGCCCGAGACGGAGAAGGATGTGACGTAGAAGCTGACGACGTAACCGGATTTGGTCATGGAGAAGAGCATCTCTCCGGTGCCAGGCTGGATTCCGGCGATGGTGAAGGTCGGCGAGAAGTTGATCTGGTTTGCGCCATTGAAGTACTGAAGGACGCCGGTACCGTTGGAAGCTGTTGTGGGGTTGGTGGTGAAGTTGATGACTCCGCCTGCTCCTCCCTTTGCGGTTCCTGTGATGTCGATGGACCCGATGAGGGGGCTTGCGAAGGCGGTTGCGGTAGAGGCTACGAAGAGTGCTGCAATAAACATCAGTTTGCGAAAGTGCATCATGGTAATTCTCCTTACAACCGGTTAGGTAGATCGAATAAGTGGATCAAGATTTCAAGTTGCTTTTGGAGTGTTTTCCTTTGAGCAGCCGGTGATTCCATGTTTCAAAATTTGATTCGCACTCTCGAACTACTCGGTCGGGGAGCGAACCTGAGAACCGCGGTTTGAGTGGGTCACCGTGTGTTCCTTGTTGCTGTCAACAGGTACGACACTATCTGGCAATTTGGGGGAGACCAAGTGAAAAATAACCCAGGTTACCAGAGGTCTGGCGGGGTGTAACTTTGCGGGGATCAACAACTTGCGGGGGTACCAAGGTGTTTTGGCGGAGAAAGTGGTGACCCCGGTTACCGGAGGTTTGGAGGGAGTGTGACTATCTGGGGAGGAGCGATTTGGTAGGTTGCAAAGCGAATCTATCGCGTCGGAGAGACGGCTGCGGCAAGGTGCGCGGGCACGGGAAGAAGACCGGGCGTGGGGCGCTTTCCGGTGTGGATCCACTGGACCAATTCATCGAAGGTTCGGCCTATCTCGTCGGGGGAGAAGGCGCAGTGACCATCGCGATGTACGTATTGCTGGACTAGGTTTTGTGAGAATCCGGCGATCGCAACCTGCTCTGCATAGTAGGCCAGCGAGGTGCCGGGAATGGTGGGATCGTAGGTGGTGTGGAGCGACAGCATGGGGCGGTTCAGGTGGCCGTTGGGAGTGTAGTGGTGGAGCAGATATTCGCGGGCTCCGGGGTCTGGTGCGTAGCGGTGAACGCCGTCGTTTAATGCGTTGTCGGTGGCTGTGATGGTGGGGCTGGTGTTGGTGTAGAGAAAATTGCGATTGTCGAACGGGTTACCACCGGCGCGGCGCTGCATGTCGGTTATGACGTAGGTGAAGTAGACGATGTCGTCGACAACTTCGTGGTCGGAGTGGAGTTCCATGAGGCCGCGCATGGCAGTTGCGGCGGTCGGATTGGCCTTCAGGGCGTCGCTGATCTTCTCTTTTAAGGCTCGGGACTCGCGGAAGTTGGGCGGCGAGGGGACCAGTTGGGGAAGCAGGCCGGGGAAGTAGAAGTCGAAGGCGGCTCTCCAGGCGAAGCGGCGCTGAAAGGCCATGTCGGTTGGGCCGACGGAGCCGCAGAGATTGAGGCCACCGGAGTAGGGCTTGGGGTTGAGTTCGAGCGTTGCGACTACGAGCGCGCCGCCCATGCTGCCGCCGGCGGCGATGGTTTCCATCTGTTTGGCGGCTTTTTTGCCTTCGGAGGGCTTTTCGTATTTTTTGAGGAAGTACTGGCGGAGCTGTTCGGTCTCGGGGTAAGCCTCTGCGAGCGCCCAGCCTGGGGTGCTGAAGGCGGATTGAATGATGGCGTAGCCGCGCTCGAAGATGGGGAGGGTCTGCTCGTTGAGCGGGTTTTCGGCCTTGTAGGTGAAGATGCCCTCGGAGTAGCCGTGAAAGTAGACGACCAGTGCGTGGTTCCAGTTGACGGGGACGTCGATGCGATAACCGGTGCCGGAGAGGGTTCCGACCTCGGTGGTGCCGGCAGCTGAGGTAATGATGACGGGATCGTGATCTGGCGCGAGCTTGCGCTGGGCGGTTGCGGAGGCCGCTGACAGGGCCGCAAGCGCGCAGAGAAGCGCAGGAACGGGGAAGCGCGGCTTGTGGCGTGCGGAGAAAGTCATCGTCGGTTCGTGTGACGTCATTCTACCCAAACGGGTAGTCGGGCGGAAGAGGGAAGTCTGGAGGGTCTGTATCCTTTTGAAGTGGTTGGGGATGGTCTGGGTCAAAAGTCTGGCGGAATGGCCGCTAAGTGTCATAACGGATTCAAGGGTTTTCGCCGATGATCGAAAGGGACGGTCGGTTTTGACTGGTCTGGTGAATTTAGAGGAATCAGGCATAAGTATGAAGTGGAAGATAAGCTTGAGCCGCTTTCTGGCGGACGAATCAGGCCAGGACCTGGTTGAGTATGCTTTGGTCGCGGTGTTCATCGGGATGACGTGTGTTGCGGCAATGAAGGGTGTTGCGACGAGCGTAGGATCGCTCTTCGCGTCAGTGGGTACGACCCTTACGTCGGCGACGTAGCAGCTTTCCTGAAACTTTGGCGTGCGGTGGGTATCTAAGCGTTGTGTGCAGGGAGCTTAGGCTTCGATGTACCGGGAGGTTCCCGTGGGACGCCGCTTCGCAGAACTCGCATTTACGCCGCAGGTAAAAGAAGAGCAGGAGAAGCATGGCAGCCGCGACGCTTACGAACGCGTAGAGCGTTCTGGTGCGGCGGGTGACCGGTTAGGCCCGCAGGAGCAGGAGTTCATCCTGGAGCGCGACGGGTTTTATATGGGCTCGACTACAGAGACCGGGTGGCCTTATATCCAATACAGGGGCGGCGGGGCTGGGTTTCTTCATGTTTTGGACGACCAGACACTGGCGTTTGCGGATCTGCGGGGGAATAAACAGTACATCAGCGTGGGGAATCTAAAGCACGATAACCGCGTGGCACTGTTTTTGATGGACTATGCGCGGCAGCAGAGGCTGAAGATTCTGGGGCGGGTGGAGTTGCATGAGGGCGACGCCGAGGCTCGGGAGTTGATTGCAAAGCTGCGGGTGGCGGGGGAGAAGACGCCGATGGAGCGCGCGATGGTGATCCGGGTGGAGGCGTTTGACTGGAACTGTCCGCAGCACATTGTGCCGAGGTATACCGAGGGTGAGTTGGCGGAGGCTGTGGCGCCTATGCGGGCGAAGATGGTTGAGTTGGAGGCGGAGGTTGCGCGGTTGAAGGGTCTGGGAAAGTGATTGGCGCGGAACCGCTGTCGCCGAAAATGCGATTTACCAGGAATCCGAAAAGTGGTTTTCCAAAACGCAGTGCGCCTAAAGGTTGAGCAGTAGCTATCTACGAGACCGAACTATCAACGCTACAGCCACAATCAATACCAATCCGCAGATCCACATCCAGCCGGTGTTCCAACCTTGCATTCCCATGTTGTGCCCCTGCATTCAGCCTCCTTATGTCGCAGACGAAGACAATCTCCTTAGTTGGCGCATCCGGTTTAATTTCTTTTCGATCCTGTCAGGATCGTCTATTTCTGATCGCTCACAATGCTTTATTCCTTCTTCATCTTCGCACCGGTCTTTTTGTTCATATCCATTGCATCCGGCATCGCGGACATGCGGTCTGCCATTGATTGCATATGGTCATTCAGCACTTGTAAGTGGTCAATCACAGCTTGCTGCAATGCCATTTGGCTCTTCATGCTGGCTTGTTCTGTCTCCATATGGGTCTTCATGGCAGCTTCAGCAGCAGCCATTTTATCCATGGAGTCCTTCATGAGGACCTTTAGTTGAGCCATCTGCGTTCGCATCTGTTCCATCTGCACGCGCATCTGCTCCATCTGTGGCTTCATATCCTTCATGCCTATGTCAGAACTCGGAGTGGGTTGCTGGGCTTGCAGTGCAGCACCGGAATAGCCCGTAACACCGATCATCAGCATAGATATGATCATCAGCTTTATTATTCTCATTGGCTCATCTCCGGGGGGAATTCTCACGGTTTGCGGCTAAATTGCCGATTGGAAGCCTGCGACATTGCATTTTTTGCTTGGCCCGAAGATCTCGTTGGCATGAGAAATCGGTTGTTCCTGGATTCCTCTCAGTTCAGCTAGGCCCGGGTCTGGTCAAAACGGCTCAAGTCTAAGAAAAGCAGCTATAACTTCGTTCCACGCAGCCGCAGGGCATTGGCAATCACAGAGACGGAACTGAAACTCATTGCAGCCGCGGCAATCATGGGATTCAGTAGTAGATGAAATGCGGGATACAAGACGCCGGCGGCCAGCGGCACCCCCAAAGCGTTGTAGATGAAAGCGAAGAAGAGGTTCTCGCGTATGTTGCTCATCGTGCGCTGGCTCAACCGACGAGCTTTGACAATGCCTCTGAGGTCGCCTTTCACAAGCGTTATTCCGCCGGTCTCCATCGCCACGTCGGTTCCCGTTCCCATCGCGATACCGACCTGAGCCTGAGCCAAAGCCGGAGCGTCGTTCACTCCGTCGCCAGCCATGGCGACGATTGCCCCTTCGGACTGGAGCTTCTTCACGACTTCCGCCTTTTTCTCCGGCAAAACGTCAGCCTCGAAGTCGATGCCCAACTTCTGCGCTACGGCCGCCGCAGTCGTGTGATTGTCGCCAGTGACCATCACTACCTTGATGCCGGCCTCCTTCAACTCCTTGATTGCTTCTGCCGCCGAGTCCTTGATCGGGTCAGCCACGGCAATCAACCCTGCAAAGCGTTTATCTACAGCGACGAACATGACAGTCTGGCCGTCCTTTTGTAGGTCTTCAGCACGGCCTCTGAGCGACGCTGGGTCCGCGCCAAGATCCTGCATGAGTGCGGCGTTTCCTATGCCGATGTGCTTACCCTGCAAAGTTCCGGTGACGCCTTTTCCTGTGATGGATTGGAAGTCTGAAACGTCAACCAGTTCAATGTTCTTCTCTTTCGCTCCCGCAAGTATCGCCGCAGCCAAGGGATGTTCGCTTGCTTTCTCCAGGCTTGCGACGGATTGCAGAAGTTGCTTCTCATCGGATCCTTCCGCAGGAATCACTTCGGTGAGTCGAGGTTTGCCTTCGGTGAGGGTGCCCGTTTTGTCCACAACCAGAGTATTGACCTTCTCGAAGATTTCGAGGGCCTCGGCGTTGCGAATCAATATGCCTTCGCCAGCGCCTTTTCCGGTCCCGACCATGATCGACATCGGGGTTGCCAGCCCGAGAGCGCATGGACAGGCGACGATGAGCACGGCGACGGCATTCACAATCGCATGGGCGTAGTGAGGCTGTGGACCGAAGATTGCCCAGACCACAAAAGTAATTGCGGACGAGACCAGAACCGCAGGCACGAAATAAGAAGCAACCGTATCAGCCAGACGTTGAATCGGAGCCCGTGTCCTCTGTGCCTCACTGACCATCTTCACGATTTGGGCCAGCAGGGTGTCGTTGCCAACGCGTTCGGTCTTCATCACGAAGCTGCCGGTTCCGTTGATCGTACCGCCGACCACTTTTGCATCGGTTGTCTTCTCTACTGGGATGGGCTCGCCGCTCACCATGGATTCGTCCACGGAACTGCGACCCTCAGTTACCACACCGTCCGTTGGAACTTTCTCGCCGGGGCGAACGCGGAGCTGATCTCCGACCTTGATATCACTCAGCGGTACATCTGCTTCTTTGTTGTCAGCGGAGATCTTCCTCGCCGTTTTTGGTGCAAGGCTAAGCAACGCCTTGATGGCACTGCTGGTTTGACTTCGCGCTTTTAGTTCCAGAACCTGTCCAAGGAGCACCAGAACGGTGATGACTGCGGCAGCCTCGAAGTACACACCAAGATTGCCCGACATGTCACGGAACGTCGCGGGAAAGATGCCGGGGGCAATCACTGCGACGACGCTGTAGAGGTATGCCGAGCCCGCGCCAATGGAGATCAGTGTGAACATATTCGGGCTGCGGTTGACGATGGACTCCCACCCGCGCTCAAAGAAGGGCCAGCCTGCCCATAGGACGACGGGTGTTGCCAATGCAAACTCGATCCACCCGAGCCATGCCCCCGGGAGCAGGTGCTGGATAGGGTGTCCCGGCAGGATGTCGGACACCATCACAGCAAGCAACGGCACCGTCAGCGCCACGCCAACCCAGAAGCGGCGTGTCATGTTCACCAACTCGGGATTGTGCGAGTCTGCCGAGTCAGACGGCACGTCCCTCGGTTCAAGCGCCATGCCGCAGATCGGACAATTTCCAGGTTTGTCGAGGACGATCTCAGGATGCATCGGACAGGTGTAGTCTGCTTTGGCCTTATCCCCCTTCGACGGCTCCTTGGGTGGTGCTGTTGGATTCTTCTGAAGATACTTGTCCGGATCGGCCTGAAATTTGGTTGCGCACCCTTGGCTGCAGAAATAGACTTTCTCTCCGTTGTGATCTACGGATATCGCCTTCGCGGGGTCAACTTGCATCCCGCAAACCGGGTCCTGCACAAGCTGCTTTGTGGGATCAACCATTGCTGGCATCGTAGGTCCTTTCACTTCTTCAGTAGCTTTTGAACAGCAACACGAATTGGCTCCTCGTTGTTCTACTGCTGCTGACGGACGAGCAGAACAATGCTTATAGTTTGATGCTGCGACTACTCGAGTGGAGAGACTTCTACTCAATCCACCTCACCTAAGCTTAGACTGAGAACCAGAACAGAGTATGGTCAATCGGATACCTTGAGCGTCCCAGAATCGCCCGCAGTAATGCCCTCTACCTATCTTCACTTCTCCGACGGAGCCGTCGATACCAGCCAAATACGGCCCACAACGTCGGGCGCTTTCGTATATGGTCAGATCTCATTTGGTGAGAACAGGCCGATCCGCTCATTGACTCTGTTTTCGTTAGCGAAAACAAAGTTTTCGGAAGCTCGGACTGCATCGACTTAGGATTGACGCACAAGTCTGCCAGTGGAATTTCTGCGACTTTCTCCATATTGTGGTGGAATGATCGGATGATTATGACCCGTGCTGTTTCGCTTCGCGTTTTGGGGATTTTTGGGCTGCTGGTTGTGGTGGGGCATGGTGTGGCTCAGTCGGCGAATCTTTCGCCTTGTCCGCCGCGGCCGACTTCGTGGCCGGTGCGGGATGCACATACGGCTGGGTATGTGGCGGCGAAGGAGTTGCCGGATGGGATGAATGCTCCGGCGAATGTGGATGGGAATTTTATTCTGGGGCCTACGCATACTCCGGCGCCGGAGGCGATGGAACAGGTGAGTGTCCCGCAGGGGACGGTCTATACGTTCGATATGGAGTCGAAGGATAGCAAGCTGTATCCGGGGATTGTGCGGGAGAAGGATACTTGTGGGCAGCCTGATCCGCAGAATACTGCGAAGCTGATTGTGACGACGAGCCATCCGG
>JAYVZU010000263.1:0-15811 GCA_043783075.1 Rhodanobacteraceae bacterium | reverse complement strand
TGTCTGCTGCTTGCGTGGCCAATGTCGCTTGCGGCGAATGATTCGGCGGCGTCGGTGGCGTTGGGCGGTATTGTGCTGACGCGGCAGCCGAATATTTCGATGGAGAGTGAGCGGCTTACGATCTCGCTCAGCAAGATTGCGGTGGAGTACGAGTTTTTGAACGAGACTGATGCCGATATTTCGACCGAAGTCGCATTTCCAATTCCGCCGTATGAGAACTCAATGGAAGCTGGTGGAATAGGGGATTTCAGCGACTTCAAGCTATGGGTGGATGGGGCGGAGTTGAAATATGAGGTGGAGGCAAAGGCCTTTGCCCAGAGGATTGATGCGACGGGAAGAGCGGTGGGATCGAAGAACGACGTCACGCCGTTGCTGCGGAAGTACAACGTTGATATTCCTTCGCTTGGCCATTACGCAGAGGCGAAGTTCGACAAGGTCGTTGATTTTGAACGGCTGGCACCAGCGGCTCGGAAGACGTTGGTAGATGCACGATTGGTCGAGGTGAATGATGATCAGTCTCAGCCACTTTGGGAAGTCCGTAAGACCTACCATTGGAAGCAAATTTTTCCAGCGCACAAAACTCTCAAGGTTCGGCATTAGTACACGCCTGGATTTGGGTTTCAGGGCATTCCTGTTGCGGCTTTTGATCAGGTTTCGCGTTCGAAGTATCTGAAAGATGGCGGCGACTCTGCGCGGTATGACGTTGGATTACTAAGAGATAGCTGTGCAGAAGCTTCACTGCAGAAGTTGGTATTCGGTCAGGCAAGCGCAGCGCTAAAGGTGGACCCGAACAATGGGTACGTCGGGGCTGCATGGGTCGATTACATTCTTACGACGGCGAACAGTTGGAAGACTCCGATCAAGAAGTTTGAGTTGGTGATCGAGAAGGGACCGAAGCGCGACAAGCTGGCCTATCCAGACGATTGGAAGTATGTCAGCCTGTGCTGGGATGGAGCGATAAGGCGAGTTGGCCCGCAACATTTTGAGGCGTCTTTGACGGACTTCGTTCCGAAGCGGGAGTTGAAGCTTCTGTTCCTCAGGATGCCGTAGGTGGTTCGAGAGGAAAAGTACATACCTCAGGGGCTGAAGCCCGGATTTGTGGGGAGGTTGGGTGTCCGGGCTGAAGCCCGGACCTATCTCAGCGGCAACGACAATGAACAACAGCAACAGCAGATTCCTCCGCTTCGCTACGGAATGACAAAAACGGCTACGGAATGACAAACAAAAGGGCAGATACAGAGATTCTGGCTGCGCCAGAATGACGGACTTGTTATTGGAAGCGGTAGTCTGGTTGCATGGCGACTGCGGCGGTAATTGGGGCTGGACCGAATGGGTTGGCGGCGGCGATTACGGTTGCTGCGGCTGGCGTTGAGACGACTGTTTTTGAGCGGAATGAGCGAGTGGGTGGGGCCTGTTCTACGGCGGAGGTGACGCTGCCGGGATTCAAACATGATCTCGGGGCATCGGTGTTTCCGATGGGGGTGGTGAGTCCGTTTTTCCGGTCGCTAAGTGCAAGAGCAGAAGCAGCTCCTTCCGCTGCGCGGAAGGATGACAAGCATCATTGGCTGGGATTGGATTTTCCTTGGATTCAGCCTGATGCTCCATGTGCGCATCCGTTGGATGATGGCACTGCCGTGATGCTGGAGCGTGGGGTTGCGGCTACGGCTGACGGGCTGGATCGGGCGGATCGGGAGCGTTACATACGGACGTTTGGGTATCTGGCGGAGGGGTTTGAGGAGTTGGCTGCAGAGATTTTGGGGCCGGTGGTGCATCTGCCGAGGCATCCGTGGCTGATGGCCCGGTTTGGGGTGGGGGCGGTTTTGTCGGCGGCGGTTGAGGCGCGGCGGTATGAGGGGCCGCGGGCGAGGGCGCTGTTTGCGGGGATGGCGGCTCATTCGGTGCTGTCGCTGGAGGCTCCGGCGTCGGCTGCGGTGGGTTTGGTGCTGACGGCGGCGGCGCACGGTGTTGGTTGGCCAATCCTGAAAGGTGGTGCGCAGACACTTTCAGACGCGTTGGCGGGGCATCTGCGGGCGATTGGTGGGCGGATTGAGACGGGGGTTGATGTTGCAACGCTGGATTTGACGGCGGATATAACTTTGGCGGATGTTACGCCGAGGCAGATGTTGCGGATGGCCGGTGGGGCGTTGCCGGATGGGTATCGCAAGCAGCTAGAGGGATTTCAGTATGGGGCGGGCGCGTTCAAGGTGGATTATGCGCTGAGTGAGCCGATTCCATGGACGGCGAAGGAGTGTCGGCGATCCGCGACGGTGCATGTCTGCGGATCGTTTGAGGAGGTTGTGGCGTCAGAGCGGACGTTTGCTACGGACAAGCCATTCGTGCTGCTGGTGCAGCCATCGCTCTTTGATGAGACACGGGCTCCGGCGGGGAAGCATACGGCGTGGGCTTATTGCCATGTGCCGAATGGAAGTTCGGTCGATCGGCTGGGAGATATCGAGCGGCAGATTGAGCGGTTTGCACCGGGATTTGCGGAGTGTGTATTGGCGCGGTCGGTGATGGGGCCGACGGGGTTGGAGAAGTGGGACTCAAATTTGGTGGGGGGGGATTTTTCGGGGGGCGGGATGCAGTTGAAGCAACTCGTGTTTCGGCCGACGCCGTCGCTGTACCGGACTCCGGTGAAGGGGCTTTATTTGTGCGGGGCTAGTACGCCGCCGGGCGGCGGGGTGCATGGGATGGCTGGGTTTCATGCTGGACAGATGGCTTTGCGGGATTTGGGGCTGGGGTAGGACAGGTAAAGACTTAACGCAAAGGGCGGGAAGGAAGGCGCAAAGGTTCGCGGAGGAAGGCTTTTGCTTGACCGGGGAGGGGTTGCAGGGAAGAATGGGGTACCCGCTGCCTAATCCATAAGTGTGAGAGATGCCTTGCACGAAATGTTGGAAGTTCCTGTCTTTTTAGATGAGATAGAGCCAGTGGCGTGGAGTGCGCTGGAACGGGTTGGGTTTCGGGTCGCGTTTATCTTTTTCCTCTGTTTTGCGTTCCTGACCGGGAATGGCACCGTGTTTGCAATATTTCCGGTGGTTGGCGATTGGATTGAGACCGGGCTGACCTGGCCTACAAATCATCTGGCGGTATGGGTGGGGCAGCATGTCTTCCACCTGACGGGGCTGGCGGCGAAGTGGCATCCCACGGGTTCGGGCGATACGACGCTGAACTGGATTTCGGGTGGCTTGTTCGTGGTTTACTCCCTGGTTGGCGCTGCGGTTTGGACATGGGTCGCGGCCGGGCGCGGCAGCAAGCGGAGCGAGTATTCCGCGTTGAATGCGTGGCTTCGTTTCGCCGTCAGGTTGACGTGTGGGATGTTCATGCTGAGCTACGGATTGGCAAAGCTTTATCCGCAGCAGATGGCACCGATCTCGATTGGGATCCTGAATGAGCCGGTGGGGAATATGGCACCGATGACGTTCCTTTGGTCGCTTATCGGGATGAACCCGGCGTACGAGATGGTGTGTGGATTCGCGGAGGTTCTGGGCGGCGTGTTGCTGCTGTTCCGGCGGACTGCGCTGTTGGGTGCGCTACTGTCGTCGTTCGTAATGGCGAATGTGCTGTTGTACAACCTCTTCTTTGATGTCCCGGTGAAGCTCTTTGCGGCGCAGTTGCTGTTTGGGTGCGTATTTCTGACGTTGCAAGATCTTCCGGCAATGTTTGGGTTCTTTTGGAAGCATGAACCGGCGACGGCTTCTGGTGTGTGGTTTCCGCCGATCTCGCGGAAGGCGTGGCGCATCACCACGCTGGTGATGGAGATCGTCTTTATGTTGGGCTTTATGGTCGAGATGCCTATCTTTGAGGGGCTCGGTTGGTGGGAGGGACATAAGTCGGCTCAGGTGAAGTCGCCAATTCTGGGAGCGTGGAAACTGGATGCCGGGCACAAGGCGAGTGGGGCCTTTGTGACACCGGAGGGCTCGCGAACAACCGAATTATATGTCGACACGACTGCACGCGGGTTTTCGCGTTCGGCGGCAGGCGATCTTTGGCGAACTCGGCTGACGCTGGATGACAAGGCGAAGACGCTCAAGGTTCGGTGCTACATCCAGGAAGCAGTGACTTACAGCCTGGCGATGCCGGATGCGGATCATCTTGTGCTGACGTCGCGGGCTCCGGAGCCTCCGAAGGCCGAGAAGGGCAAACCCGCGCCAAAGCCGGTTCCGTTTACGCCGGAGGTGGAGGCTCTGACTCGGGCGCCGGTGCCGGCGCATTACCCGCTGCTGGATCGCGGGTTTCACTGGGTGAATCAGTGGGGGTTGGAGCGGTAGGGCGAAAGCAGAACGCATAGGTCGCGGAGGAAGTGCCGCAAAGGTCGCAGAGTCCGGATGACAAATACTCTCATGCGGTGGGGATGCGCATGGGTTGGCGCTTCCAGTAGGTGAGTGAGCGCCAGACCCACTCGGCGGGGCCGAACTGGAAGTGCAGGAGCCAAATGGGGCTCCAGATGAGATTGAAGGCCCAGACGCCGGCGACGACGTAGTACAGCTTGTAGTACTCCATGTAGCCGTACCAGTGGAGCGGGCCCCAGACGAAGAGGAGTTTGCAGAAGCTGCTGGTGAAGAGGTAGTTGGAGAGGGCCATCTGGCCGACAGCGGCGAGGCGGCGGGTCAGGAACTTCAGGGTTCCGGTCTTGAGCAGCAGCAGGACGACTGCGGCGTTGCCGACTGCTCCGGTGAAGCGGCCGATGTCGTAGGGAGCGAAGAGCCAGAGGGCGGAGGTGAAGAAGTCGAAGTGACTTTTCCAGGCGAACCAGCAACTGGCGAAGATGAGAGGCCAGGAGACTCCGAGGCAGAGGATGGCGGTCGTGGCGTAAATCTTAACGGAGAATTTTCCAGTTAGGAAGCCGTTACGGTATAGGCCCATGCCAAGCAGCATAAAGCCCAGGACATCGCCGAAGCCTAGATAGGCACCGACGGTTTCACTCTCGAAGGCTTCCTTCGCGTCATTTCCCTGGGCGGAGAGGTATCCACCTTTCATGGCCTTCAGGTCGGTTTCCAGTTTTTTCTGGGACGGCCGCCACCGCTCTTGCCGATCGTGCCAGGCCCTGATATCCGCGGACTGCTCTTCAGTGAGTGGCTTGCCGGCACGGTAGAGCTTGTCGGCTGCAATGGCTTTGTTGCGAGTCGAGATGGCGCTGCCGACTTGTCCACCGAGGCCGACGACTCCGTTGAGAACGAGGACGATTGCTGCGGTCCAGAAGAGGGGCTTGGGATTGAGCTTGCGAAGTGGGTAGAGGAAGAGCAGCCCCATGAGGCCATAGAAGAAGAGGATGTCGCCGTACCAGATGAGGTAGCAGTGGAGAGCTCCGAAGAGCATAAGCCACATATTGCGGCGGGTGAAGATGTCTGCGGTACGGTCTGCAGCGCCGCGCACTTCGGCACGGGAGGTAAGCAGGATGGCTCCGGCTCCGAAGAGCATGGAGAAGAGGGCTCGCATCTTGCCCTCGGCGAGGATCCAGCGCAGGAACCACGCGATGGTGTTGATGCGCCAGTGGGGGCCGGAGAAGACGGGGTGGACCGTGGTGAGCGGAATCATGTAGTTCCAGCCAGGCAGGCCGAAGGAGGTGATGTTCATGACGAGAATGCCGAGAAGAGCGAAGCCGCGCAGAGTGTCGACGGTGGTGATGCGTTCCTGACGGGATACCGGAGCAGGGGTGTGGGCGGGGCCGGCGAGTTCCTCTAGTTGTCCGGCGGGCACGGGTGCGAGGTCGAGCGCAATGGATGCGGTGCTCATGGGTTTCTCCTGACGTGAGTTGCCTGATACGGGGAGTCCGGAAAGTGTAGCTGAGGTTTCGGGGGTAGGTGCGATTTTATTTTTTGGTCCGGTAGAATCGAAGGATTGCAATGATGACTCCTTACCGATTGAAACTGCCGGCAACGTCGGCAAACCTGGGCCCGGGCTTTGACGCTCTGGGTCTCGCAATGAAGCTGTATCTGGAGATTGAGGCGCTGCCAGCACCGGCGATGCACCTGGTTGCAGGTGGACGGGATGCCGCGCTGGTCGGATCGCTGGAGCGGAATTTGATGCTCGATACCTACCGGGATCTGGCTCCGCACGGTCCGGCGTTGCATCTTGCGATCCGCAACGGGATTCCATTGGGGATGGGGTGTGGGTCGAGCGCCGCTGCGCTGCTGGCGGGTGTATTTCTGGCGAACCACTTTGGTGAGCTGGGCATGACGCCGGAGGAACGGATGGCGGAGGCCTGTCGCCGTGAAGGGCATCCGGATAATGTGGCGGCTTGCTTCTTCGGCGGGCTAACGGCGTCGGCGATGGACGGCGGACGCGTAACAACGGCTAGCTTTGGCACCGGATTGGATTGGCGTCTGCTGATTGCGCTGCCCGGAGAAGGGTTGGCGACGACTAAGGCTCGGGCGCTGCTGCCAGAGATGTATTCGCGGGCCGACGCGGTCGTCAATGTTCAGGCGACGGCGCTGCTGGTATCGGCGTTTGCGCTGAATCGGCCGGAGCTTTTGCTGGCGGGGACGCAGGATCGGCTGCATCAGCCGTATCGGAGCGCGGCTTGCCCGTTATTGCCGTTGCTGCTTCGTCTGGCAGGGAGTGACGGGATTCACTCGGTGACGTTGAGTGGAGCTGGACCTTCGGTTTTGCTGATTGTTGGGGCTTCCGTGGAGCTGGGGGAGGTTGTTAGTCGGATACGCATTGCAGCTGGGGACCCGGGTTTGGAGGTCATCGAGACGGGTATCTCTGTGGGCGTTCAGGCAAGTTCCGCTGCATAATCGGATGAATTCCGGGGTGCCCGATGTCGTATTAATTACATAGCCACCTAGGTAACTGCTTCATTATTACTAATGAGACCCTTTACAGAGTTGGTTCGCACTCATAACTTTAAGTTGTGGGCAGTTCTGGGGAGGGCTGCAACACCGCCCGTTGACCTTGCTGAATGCGCGAGGTCCGGGCGTTTACCTTTTAAGGCAGTGAGTAGTGGATAGTTGGTGGTGGGTAGTGAATCGTGCGGGTGCTTTCAGCATCTATTATTGTGAGGGGCCGTGAAACGAACCGGCAGGAGGAAGTTAAATGGCAGGACAGTTTGTGACTGAGGTCAACGATTCGAACTTTGAGCAGGATGTGCTGAAGTCTGATCAGCCAGTACTTGTGGATTTTTGGGCAGCCTGGTGCGGACCGTGTCGCGCGTTGGCCCCGGTAGTAGATGAGGTTGCGACTCACTATCAAGGTCAGATCAAGGTAATGAAGATGGACGTCGATAAAAACTCCTCGACACCCTCGCGGTACGGAATTCGCGGCATTCCCGCCTTGTTGCTGTTCAAGGATGGCAAAGTTGCGGACCAGATCGTTGGGTTTGTGCCGAAGGATACGATCGATAAGTCGGTCGCTAAGGTTTTGGCAGCTTCGCCTGTCACGGTTGCGTAAGAGTTTTGGTTTGGAAGAGCCCTCGCGTTGGCGGGGGCTTTTCTTTTTGTGGCCCAGCCAGGGTGGACTCGGCCAAGCAAACAATCGCCGACTGGAGCAAGAGCGATTTCTATGAGCTGTCAGCTATGATCTTTGGGCTATGAGCGAATACGGTGGGTGATGTCGAGTGGGATGCTGCTAGCATCTTGGAATGCTGGAGTGGATGCTTATCCGGGGAATCATGGTGGCCTTTTTCATATTGGCCAACAGTTTCTTTGTGGCGGCAGAGTTTGCGCTTGTTAGTATTCGCGAGACGCGAGTGCAGCAATTGATCGCGCTTGGTCGGCCAGGGGCGAGGACGGTGCTGCAGCTGAAGCGGTCGATGGATGACTTTTTGCCTGCGGTGCAGCTTGGGGTGACGCTGGCGGCGTTGGCGCTGGGCTGGATCGGCGAGCCAGCGGTCGCGGAGGTTCTGACGCAGGGGATGTTGTATGTGTCGCCTCAGATGTCGGGGCATACGGCTTTTTATGCGAACGCGGTGGCGGTGGCGATTGCATTTGGGCTGATTACATATTTTGAGGTTCTGCTGGGCGAATTGGTGCCAAAGTCGCTGGCGCTGCAGCGGGCGGAGCGGATTGCGCTGGCTGTGGCGGGGCCGATGGATGTGTTTATCCGGATGACGCGTCCGGGAGTGAAGCTGATGAATGCGTCGGCTACGGTGGTGCTGCGGCTGTTTCGAGCTCCGCTGCAGGGTGAGGGGGCGGTGCACTCGCCGGAGGAGTTGAAGCTGATTGCGACGGCTGCGCGGCGGATGGGGTTGCTGCCGTCGTTTCAGGAAGAGATTATTCATCGGGCGATTGAGCTGAGTCACGTGGTGGTTCGGGAGATTATGACGCCGCGGGGGAAGATTTTTTCTCTACCGGCGAATATGCCGCTTGAGCAGGGCAGCGCGAGGATTGTGGACGAGCAGCATACGCGGGTGCCGGTGTACGACCCGGAGCGGGGGCAGGAACACATTATTGGGATTGTGCACTCGAAGGATGTGTCGCGGCTGATGCACTTCAGGGCTACGGCTTTGGGCCTGGGGGCTCGGGGTGGTAGCGGGATGACGTTGCGGGACGTGATGCGCGAGGTGATGTTTATCCCGGAGACCAAGCTCGCAGTCGAGCTGTTGCAGGAGTTTCAGGCCAGGCGTCGGCATATCGCGATTGTGGTCGATGAGTTTGGGACGACGGTGGGGTTGGTGACGGCGGAGGACGCGCTGGAGCAGGTGGTGGGCGAGCTGGAGGACGAGTTCGACGTCAGCAGTACGCGGGAATCGATGCTGAGCGCTACGGGCGGAGTTGTAGTGCTGGATGGGAGTACGACGTTGCGGGATCTGACGACGCAGCTTGGATGGCCGTTCGAGCGACAGGCGGGGGTGGAGACGCTGGCGGGATTCATGCTGGCCGAACTGGGGCATATTCCGGTGGCGGGCGAGAAGGTTGTGTACGAAGGCAGGATGTTCAAGGTGGCGGAGATGGCGGGGCGCCGGATCAGCAAGGTGAAGGTGGAGGAGAAGGTTGTGAAGTCCGGGGAGCAGCCGACCGAAGGAGATGGGTTGGAGGCATCGGCGTGAGTGGGGCGGTGCAGGAACCAAGGCTGAATCTCGAGCTTTGAGTTTTCCAGCCGAGAGCTAACAGTTAAAGGCCACTACAATCTGGGGATGGGTGCAATTCGGCAAGCGGTTCGAAGGGTTTTGATTACGTTGCCGGTGCTCTGGCTGGTGGTGACGGTGGTGTTTTTACTGATCCATCTGGTGCCGGGTGACCCGATTGTGCAGATGTTGGGAGAGGGGGCAACGGCTGCGGATGTATCGAAGCTGCGGCATGCGTATGAGTTCGACCTGCCGCTGCATGTGCAGTATGGGCACTACATGGCGGGAGTGGTGCGCGGGGATTTTGGACAGTCTGTACGGTTGAGGGATTCGGTGGGGCATCTTGTGGCGCAGCGGTATCCGTATACGTTGTCACTTGCGTTTGCGGCTTTGGGGTTGGGGATTTTGCTTGCAGTTCCGGCGGGGGTTTGGGCGGCTACGCGACGGGATCAGTGGCAGGACCGGGCGGTTGGGGTAGTGTCGCTGGTGGGGCTTTCGTTTCCGAACTTTGCATTGGGGCCGTTGCTGATTCTCGCGTTTTCGATTGGGTTGGGGTGGCTGCCAGTGTCGGGGTCGGGAACAGGGTGGGCGTTTGTGACGCACCTGATTTTGCCCGCGGTTACGCTGGGGCTGGGGATGGCTGCAATTCTGACGCGGATGGTCAGGACTGCGATGCTGGAGGAGCTGTCGCAGGACTACATACGGACGGCTCGGGCGAAGGGTTTGAGTGAGGGCGCGGTGGTCTACAGGCATGCGCTACGGAATGCGCTGATTCCGGTGTTGACGGTGGTGGGGCTGCAGTTTGGGAGTCTGTTGGCCGGGGCGATTGTCACGGAGACGATCTTTAGCCTGCCGGGGATCGGAAGGCTTACGCTATCGGCGATTTCGAATCGCGACTATGCCTTGGTGCAGGGTTGTATTTTGGCGATTGGGCTAACGTATGTGGCAGTGAATTTGTTGACGGATTTGGCGTATGTGGCGGTGAATCCTCGGATGAGGGCTTAGGGGAAAGCGTATGCAAAGTTCGCTAAGTAAAAGATGCAAAGTGCGTGGAGGTAGCGGTTTGAAGTGGATCGGAGTTTTGGTGTTGTGTGCGGGGTTGGCTCGGGCTCAGGAGAAGGTGGTGCCCAAGGTGGTGCCGGTTCCCCGGTTGCCGCCTGCGAAGGCGCGTGTGGCCCCGGCGGAGCCTACTGCGCCGCCAGCGCAAACTGTGGAGGATGACCGGGCGCATGTGGTGTTTCGGCTTCCGGCTGGGTGGAATGTCTCGCGCAAGGATGGGGAGTTGAGTACGTTTCGGCTGGATGCGCGGACGGCTCCGCGGCGGTCGGAGATGCGAGTAGCGGCTGGTTTGAACTTCAATCCGTTTCCGCAGTCGACGTTTAGTGGGGCGATGTTTTATTTGAGCGTGTTGCCGCATGCCAGTGCGGCCGTTTGTGTGGCGGAGACGACTGCTAAGCCGGGGAAGGCTTTGCCGTCCTCGATTGTCGGGGATGTTAAGTTTTCACGGGGTCGAGATGAGTACGGGCACATCTGCACCGAGTCGCGGGATGTGGCTTATACAGCGATGCGGGGCGGGAGCTGCGTGCGTTTCGACCTGGTGTTGAACTCGTTTTGCGGGGGCGAGGTGAGTGGGGCCGAGGATCTTACGGAGGCCCAGCTGGGGAGCTTGTTCAAGCGGCTGGAGGGGATTTTGGGGACGGTGGAGTTTCGGGGAAGTAAAGAAAAATGAACCCGGTTCCCTTTGCGTAGGCCTTTACTTAGGGTAGTAGATGGATCAGGCGAGGCGAGATTTCGGTTTCTGTAAGGGTGACCAGGGCGAGAGTGACGGGGAGGTTGAAGCGACGGGGGCCGGCGCTGCCTGGGTTGAGGTAGATCACTCCGTTGCGGGTTTCGATCTCGGGTTGGTGGGAGTGGCCGCTGATGACCATGGAGATGCCAGCGGCTTCGGGGTTGATCTCGAGGTCGTGGATGGAGTGGACGAGGTAGAAGAAGCGTCCTGATAGCTCAATGGCTTCGGTTTCGGGCAGGAGGGCGCAGTCTCCGAATAGGTCAACGTTGCCGCGGATGGCGGTGACGGGGGCTATCTCGCGGAGATCGGCGAGAATGTCGGGGTTACCAATGTCCCCGGCGTGGAGGATGTGGTCGACGCCGGCGAGAGCGGTGAGGGCTTCGGGGCGGAGCAGGCCGTGCGTGTCTGAGATGACGCCGAGAGACAGTGGGTAGTGTTGGGTCATGAGCTACTCACTAATCACTACTCACTGTCCTTGGGTCTAGGTAGTCGCGCATGGCGTCGCCGATGAAGTTGAACGAGAGGACGGCAAGAATGACGGCGAGTGCTGGGAAGACGACCATGTGGGGGGAGTCGAAGAGGTGGGAGCGCGCGTCGTTGAGCATCGAACCCCAGGATGCGGCGGGGGCGGGAATCCCGAGGCCAAGGAAGCTGAGGGTGGCTTCGGCGAGGACTGCGGAGGCCATGCCGACAGCGGCTTGAACGATGAGGGGTTGAAGAATATTTGGAAGGATGTGCTGGGTGAGGATGCGTGCGTCGGAGGCTCCGAGGGCTCGGGCGGCTTCGACAAACTCTCGCTCGCGGACGGCCATGACCTGAGCTCGGACGAGTCGGGCGTAGCCGACCCATCCGGAGATCGACAGGGCGAGGATGAGATTGAAGAGGCCGGGGCCAAGGAAGGCGACGAAGGCGATTGCAACGAGGATTCCGGGCAGGGCGAGGAAGGCATTGGTGACGTAGACGTTGACGATGATGTCTGTGATGCCGCCGTAGAAGCCTGCCAGGCCGCCTAAGAGCAGGCCGGCAAGGAGGGAGAGGCTGACGACCGAGACGGCGACTACGAGAGAGATGCGGGCTCCGTAAAGCGTGCGGGAAAGGATGTCGCGGCCGAGTTCGTCGGTGCCGAAGAGGTGGGCTGCGGCGGGGGAGGCCATGCGGTCGTTCAGGTTGAGGGCTGCGGGGTCCTGGGGGGCGAGGAGCGGGGCGAAGGCTGCGGCGAGGACGAAGCAGAGGAGCAAGAGCATTCCCACGAATGCGAGGGGCTGGCGACGCGCGAGATGGGGTATAGCGTAGGGCATAAAATTAGGTATTTGAGCCGATGATACAGGGTGTAGGGTCCAATGCGCGCGGCTGCGGCACCTTCTTTTGAGGGTTTGCATCTGACATAAAACATGAGCTTTAGCATTGGCAACCTTGACAACATACAGGGCCGGACTGGAAACTAGATAGAGAGCGGATGTGGCGCAAATGGCGTACAGTTCGCACGTTCAAATCAAACCCTGCAACCCTTCTATTGTTCGACTAACCGGATCGCGTTAGCCAGGAGTCATGTACTTATGAGTTTCAAAGGTCAAAAAGCTGTTGTTTGCGGTGCCGGTGGATTCATCGGTGGGCATCTTGTCAAGAATCTGATTGCCAATGGCGTAGAAGTAATTCGCGCGGTGGACATCAAACCTCTGGACCATTGGTATCAGGAGACGGATGGGGTTGAAAACCTGTCGTTGGACCTGAAGGACAAGAGCAACTGTCTGGTCTCTGCCACCGGCGCGGATGTTGTCTTTCAGCTTGCTGCCGATATGGGCGGCATGGGCTTTATCGAAAACAACAAGGCGCTGTGCATGCTGTCTGTGCTTACGAATACGCACATGTTGATGGCTGCACAGGAGAAGGGTGTATCGCGCTTCTTCTACTCTTCGTCGGCGTGTGTTTACAACGGGGAAAAGCAGACCAATCCCGACGTTATCGCGTTGAAGGAAGAGGATGCGTATCCGGCGATGCCCGAGGATGGCTATGGCTGGGAGAAGCTTTTCTCCGAGCGCATGTGCCGCCACTTCCGCGAGGACTATGGCCTGGAGACCCGCATGGCCCGTTACCACAATGTTTACGGCCCCTTGGGTACGTGGACTGGTGGCCGCGAGAAGGCTCCCGCGGCAGTTTGCCGCAAGGTGATTCAAGCGAAAAAAGACGGCACAAATGAGATTGAGATCTGGGGCGATGGCAAGCAGACCCGCTCGTTTATGTATGTCGACGATTGCACCAAGGGATCGCTGATGATCGCGGAGAGCGACATTCTGGATCCGATCAATCTGGGTTCAGATGAGCTGGTAACGATCAATCAGTTGGTGGATCTAGCGGAAGAGATTGCGGGCGTAAAGTTGACGCGGAAGTACAAGCTGGATGCGCCGAAGGGCGTGAATGGCCGCAACAGCGACAACACGATGATTTTGGACAAGCTGAAGTGGGAGCCTTCGATCCGTCTGCGGGATGGTTTGAACAAGACCTATGCCTGGATCGAAGAGGAGATGCGCTCGGGGACGAAATCGTACGCATGAGCACACTCACTGCAGAATCAGCGACGAACGTGCCGGAGCTCCGGCGAATCCTGGGCGTTGACTTCTTCGGAGGCAGCGCTCAGGAGGCGATTGCCCGGATGCGAAATGGCGGATTGCTGGTGGTTCCTGCAGCGCCTGCGCTGAAGGATATGGCGACGAATGCGGATTATCGTGAGTCTTTGCTGAACGCGGATTTGGCGATTTCCGATTCTGCCTACATGGTGTTGATCTGGAATCTGATCGCGGGCGATAGCTTGAAGCGGCTGTCAGGGTTGGAGTATCTTCGCGAACTTTTGTTGGAGCGGGATATTCGGACACCCGGCAATACGCTTTGGATTATGGCGAGCCCGAAGAGCGCGAAGCTTAATCTGGCCTGGCTCGCGGAGCAAGGGATCGAGGTTTTAAAGGACAGCATCTACATGGCTCCGATGTATGGAGCGCATATTGATGACCCAGCGCTGCTGGAGAAGCTAAACACGTTGAAGCCGCAGCATGTGGTGGTGACGGTGGGTGGTGGAACGCAGGAGCGGCTGGGGCTCTACATGAAGCGCAACCTGGAGTATCTGCCGGCGATCCACTGCATTGGCGCGGCGATCGCGTTTTTGAGCGGCGATCAGGTCCACATTCCAGTGTTCGCGGACAAGTTCTATCTTGGGTGGCTATATCGGTGCATCTCGGAGCCGAAGCGATACGTGCCTCGTTACTGGGAGGCTCGTAAACTGCTTGGGTTGATGGTCAAATACCGGAGCGAGCTGCCGCCGCTGAAGGCATAGAACGCGGCGCGGATGCAACCTTCGCGGTCGGGTGGGGTCTAACCCGATAGAGGCGAATGGATGATTCGTAATATTCTGTATGTGACTGCGGGCCTGCTGGCAACCTGTTTGCCGGTGACGGCGCAAAATATCTCAGAGAGATATTTGCTGTCGGCCGCGAACCAGGACAGAGCTGCACACGGGTTACGAGCAGTCCGGGTGGATGAGCATCTGGCTCGCGCGGCCCGGTTGCACGCCTACGTGATGTCGGAGCACCGATCGATCTCTCATCAGTTTCAAGGGGAGCCGGATTTAGCGGCCCGTGTCAGGGATGCCGGGACGCACTTTTCGCTGGTGACGGAGAATGTTGCTGAGGCTCAGAACTCGGCTCAGATACACGCTATGTGGATGGCATCGTCGGGTCATCGAGCGAACTTACTAGACCCAAACGTCGATTCTATTGGGATTGCAGTGGTTCAGATAAAGGGCCAACTGTATGCGGTGGAGGACTTTGCACGGACCGTGGCGCAGATGTCGATTGAGCAACAGGAGGCGGCGGTCGGCGAGTTGCTGACGGCGGAAGGCTTGCTGCTGGATGGGAGCAACTCGGATGCCCGGCAGACCTGCAAAATGTCGACTGGCTATGCGGGGAAGAGGCAGCCATGGTTCGTCATGCGATACAGCGGGAGTAGCCTGGATCGCCTGCCGGAGCAGCTGACCTCGAAGCTTGGATCTGGTAAATATCGCGAGGCGGTCGTCGGAGCCTGCGTGACTGGCAAGCAGACTCCGTTTTCGGGATATAGCGTGGCCGTGATGCTGTTTCCCTAGGCGGTCGTTCGACCAAAATACAAATACTGAGATTCTGACTTCGCCAGAATGACGACGTGGGCGAGTGGATGGCGTTAGGTTAGGTGGCGACGGCGTGGGCTGCGGCTACCTGGGCTAGTTCTTCGGCGCTGGCGGGTTTCGTGGGCTCCATCTGCAGCAGATCGTTGAAGCGGTTGAAGTAGTTGAAGAGACCAATGGAAGCAAGGAGTTCTACGACTTCTCCCTCTGAGTAGAAGCTGCGGAGGCGGGCGAAGTCTTCGTCGGAGTAGCTGTGGGCATCTTTCGTCATGACCTCGGCGAGGTGGATTGCGACTTTTTCGGATTCAGTGAAGAGTGGGCTGGTTGCTGCTTCAGGCAGCGCGGCAATCTGGTCGTCGGTCCATCCGAGACGCTTGGCGAGGGCGGTGTGCGAGGCGAGGCAGTATTCGGTGCAGTTGATCTGGGAGGTGCGGACGATGCAGAGTTCTTTGAGCGCGGTGGAGAGGGTGCCCGTTTTCAGGACTGCGTCCATGTGGGCGATTATCGTCTGGAAGAGCTGGGGCCGATGGGCCATGGTGCGAAACATATTTGGGACGTTGCCGCGGTCCTGAAGAACGCGGTCGTAGATGGTGAGGGAATCTCCGGAGACCTGATCACGGTTGAGTCTTGAGATGCGCGGCATAGTGTGCTCCTGTGGTTGACTATTGCTCCGATGATAGCTGGGAGCGAGGGTTTATGCACATGGTTGGGGTGTGGGCCTTTGACCCAAGGCTCATGATTTGTTATAACTACATTGGTACGGTGCGATGTCAGAGACATCACCACGAACACTCCTGAGTAGCTCAATGGCAGAGCATTCGGCTGTTAACCGAAGGGTTGTAGGTTCGAGTCCTACCTCAGGAGCCAT
>JAYVZU010000262.1:0-1708 GCA_043783075.1 Rhodanobacteraceae bacterium | reverse complement strand
ACTATCTGTGCCCCATGACCAACAACTGGGCGTACTGCATGGCGGTGGAGAAGCTGCTGGGGCTGGAGATTCCGGAGCGCGCTGAGTATATTCGCGTGCTGCTGAATGAGTTGCAGCGGATTCAGTCGCACCTGGTCTGGCTGGGAACGCACGCGATGGATATCGGCGCGCTGACCGTCTTCTTGTATTGCTTCCGCGAACGCGAAAAGCTGCTGCGGATCTTCGAGAACGTCAGCGGACAGCGGATGATGACGAGCTACATCCGCATCGGGGGCATCTCGGTTGAGCCGCCGGCGGACTTCTACCAGCAGGTTCAGGACTTCCTGAATGAGTTCCCGTCGAAGATCGACGAGTACGAGGGGCTGCTGCAGATGAATCCGATCTGGATCGGACGTCTGAAGGGTGTGGGCCATCTCTCCGCCGCAGACGCGATTGCGCTGGGCGTGACGGGGCCGCCGCTACGGGCGTCGGGCGTGGACTTCGATATGCGGCGCGATATGCCGTATTCCATCTACGACAGGTTCACGTTCAAGGTACCGACCTCGACCGTCGGCGACGTTTGGGCGCGGTACGAAGTGCGGATGCAGGAGCTGCGGGAGTCGGTAAGCATCTGCCAGCAGGCGCTGGACGGGATGCCGAGGACCGGACGGATTGTCGCCGATGCGCCGAAGATTATCCTGCCGGATCGCGAGCAGATGAAGACGCAGATGGAGAGCCTGATCCACCACTTCAAGATCGTCACGGAGGGGTTCGGTGTGCCGGCCGGAGAGGTGTTTATGACGATCGAGGCTCCACGCGGGTTGATGGGGTATTACGTGGTCAGCGACGGCACGGCGAAGCCTTACCGGGTGCATATGCGGAACCCGGGGTTCGCAACGCTGCAGGCGCTCGAGACGATGTGTAAGGGACGGTTGCTGGCGGATGTGGTGGCTGTGATTGGCAGTATTGATATTGTGCTTGGGGAGATTGATCGGTAGAGGACAACTCAGTGAAGAACGATATGGCTTCAAACAATGCGACGTTGAAGATCTTAGCCATACTGCTGAGCGTGTTATCGGAGGTTCTATCAATAACTCTGATATTCAAGAGCTTTCGAGTTGATGCGGATATTTCTGGGAGATTTATCTTGCTCGGGCTGCCAATTATGATTTTGGCTCCTTTGGCAATAGCAAGACAGACATGGAAATTTGTAGCGAGTGGTAATTCAGGGGGATCAGTTTCGGCGAGAGAACTTGCACTTTCTCGTCAAACTAGTCTCGGATTGATTTTTACTTATGCGCTGTTTATTTACGGCGCGGTTTCAATGAATTTGGCACGGGTTTGAATACACTTCTGCAAGTCGAGCTTTGGACGTCGTGGGCTTCGATGCTGAGGGTTTATGCTGCGGCGCATGGTTTGACGAGTACGCACCATGCGGTGGTTGAGGTTGGAGCAACAGAGATTGTTTTACGGGTAGGCGAGCACTGGACGCGGTTTACGCGGGATGAGATGAGTACGAGCGAAGGGGTGGCAGTTCCCTTCTCGATGCAGGAAGATGGTCGGATTCGGATTGGGGATGTAGAGGACGAGATGGATATGGCCGCGGAGAGGGTTGCGCGGGAGATGTTGACAGGGTAGAGAGGGCAAGTACAGATTTTTTGGTTGAAAAGGTTCGAGCGGTAGAGGTTGGATGGGCGGTTTCGGGGTCCTTCGACTGCGTTAGTCAAAA
>JAYVZU010000261.1:0-5273 GCA_043783075.1 Rhodanobacteraceae bacterium | reverse complement strand
GAAAGACGGGATCAGAACGAGCAACGCCCAATCCCAGTGTTCCCCAACTGCTCGCCTGCCAACCAACCTGAGCCGTCATTCTTGCAAAGCCAGAATCTCAGTATTTGCCCTTTCCTTTGCCCTAAACTCGCTCTAGCCTTTGCCTGTTCCTAATCCCGCATTTCTCCCTCTAATCCTAGTTAAGCTTTGTTTTCTATCCCCAACCGTTACACTAAAGACCAATGTTCACCGCAGCCATCATCTCGAAGCCGCAGAAGCCGGAGGTCGCCACTCTTCTCCCCGAGCTCATAGAATGGCTTCGCGCCCACGACTACCAGGCCCTCCTCGACCCCGACTCCGCCGCCTACATCAACCAGCAGGGAATCGACCGCGCCGAGCTCCCCGCACATAATCCTCGCCTTGCCATCGTCCTCGGTGGAGACGGCACACTCTTGCATGCGGCTCGCATCTTTGCCGCTGCGGGAACCCCTATCCTGTCGGTAAACCTCGGCTCACTAGGCTTCCTTACGGAGACGCCACTCTCCGACCTCTACGTCACCCTCGAAAACTGGATCAAGGGCGTCGCCGAAATTGACTTCCGCGCCATGATGCACACCTGCCTCATCCGCGATGGCCAAACTCTCCGCGAGTGGGACGCCCTCAACGACGTCGTCGTCGCCAAGGGAACCATCGCCCGCATGGCCGACTACACCGTCCAGATCGACGACCAGCTAGTCGCCACCTTCCGCGCCGACGGCGTCATCGTGGCCACCCCCACCGGTTCAACGGCCTACAATCTCGCCGCCAACGGCCCCATCGTCATGCCGCAGGTCTCCTGCATGGTCATCACGCCCATCTGTCCGCACCTGCTTACCATCCGCCCCATCGTCATGCCGGGCGAATCCTCCGTGACCATCCGAGTCGAAGGCGTCCCCAACCAGATCTACCTCACCGTAGACGGCCAGGAAGCGGTCGAACTCCTGCTCAACGACGAGGTCCGCTGCTATCGCTCCACGGCCTGCGTCCGCCTGCTCCGCCTCCACCCCAACGGCCTCTTCAACGTCCTCCGCTCCAAACTGAAGTGGGGCGTCCGCTAGAGGGTCTCCCGGAGCCCTAAACGGAAGGGCACGTCTTCAGGCGTGCCAACAACGATCCAGCCGCAATCCCCATCCTGAGCGGCCTCCCTCACAGCCTCACCGTGAGGGAGGTCGCTCAGGACTCCGCGATCCTTGCCGCCCTACGCATACTTGTCAAGCAAAATACTCCCCACCATCCCCGCAACCAACTCATTCCAAACCGCTTACGCCAAAAGAAAAATGGCACGATCACTACCTTGAATCCTGTATCCTTAAAACAGGTCGAAAAACAGCCCCGGCACCCGCCAGGGCTGTTTCGTTTCGTAAAACCGAGCACACCAAGTCCGGACTTAACCCCTTTACATCCGGAATTTACTTACTTTAGGGGGAGCGCGACCCTACCGCAACCGCACCACATTCGTAACCGGTGAGCAGAACACCTTGCCATGGCTCAGCGCAATCTTTCGCTGCGCCAGAGCCGCCATCTCCGGATCGTGCGTTACCATCACGATCGTGTGACCCGCCGCATGCAACCCTTTCAGCAGATCAGCCACAATCAACTGATTCGCCTGGTCCAGATTGCCGGTCGGCTCATCGGCCAGCAAAATCGGCGGATTATTAATCAGAGCCCGAGCAATGCAAACCCGCTGCTGCTCTCCACCCGAAAGCTCGCTCGGCAGATGCGAAACCCGCTCACCCAACCCCACCTTTGCCAGCGCCGCCCGAGCCTCAGCTTCATCCGTCATCGAGTGGAAGTACTGCGCCAGCATCACATTCTCAAGCGCCGTCAGATAAGGAATCAGGTGGAATTGCTGAAAGATGAACCCAATCTTGTCCGCCCGAAACCTATCCAGTTCCTTAGCCGACATCGCAGCAACATCCACGCCATCGATCTTTAACGTCCCGCAAGTCGGCCGGTCCAGACACCCCAGCATATTCACCAGCGTGCTCTTACCCGAGCCCGAAGGCCCCGTAATCGCCACCCACTCACCCGCAACGATGGAGAATGTCGCCGAATCCAGCGCCCGCACAATGCCCGCGCGCCCAACATACTCTCGCGACACGCCATCCAGCGCAATCACCGCGCACTCATCCCGCGTGACCTTATACGTTCCGCTTTCGAGCCTCGTTACAACCTCAGCCATGCTCTCCTCTACGACCTTCGCGCAACCTCCGCGACCGTTGCGTTCTTCCTTTGTCTTACTCGCCCTTCAACAGCCGAGCCGGCTCCAACCCACGCAACACTCGGGCCGGAAGCAACGCAGCCATCGTTGCAATCCCTACATTCAACGCTAGCACTATTGGCAGTACTTCGATGCGCGGCAGCGACGCCGTATTGAAGTTCACCTCAGAGATCACCCACGCCGCGACCGATCCAACCACATAGCCGGTCACAACACCGCCAACTGCCAGCAACATCGTCTCCGCCAGAAACAGCACGATCATCTGGCCTTGACTACTGCCGAGAGCCTTCATCAGGGCGAAATCCCTGCGCCGTTCCAACACACTTGCTGAGAGTGTCGCCAGGACAGAACAAGCAACAGTCAGCGCAATCAGGATGACTGCCCCAAACATCAGCGTATGGGTTTTATCGACAATCGCGGACTCGCCTTCGACCAACTGGCGAACAGGTTCGACGTCCGCTCCGGGCAGCGCGGCCTTCAGCCGAGCGATCGCCGAGTCGACACTGGCGGCTCCTCCGGGGATCTGAATTTCGAGCACGGAGGGCGAAACGTTCGTCCAGGAGTGAAGTGTATATACAGAAGTGTATATACGACTGTCCTCATCGCCCCCGGTTTTGACGTGGCCGACTCCGGTGAAGGTATGCGGCTTGCCGGCAAACGTCAGCGTGACCTGTTTCTCGTCACCGACAAACTGCGCCGCGCGTTCTCCCAGCAAGACGTCCTCAGCTTCGGCGGGCCACTGCGCAACCTGCCACCACGAGTCCAGCTTCCGCACCGCAGGGAAGTCCACGCCGACGACTACTACCGGTGTTCCGCGATCGGTAGTGGCAACTGCATAAGCAAACTGAGCTACATTTGCGTCCGCGCCAGCAGCCTTTTGGGCAGCGTCGAGGTCAGCCGAGCCGGTCACGACGACGTTCGCGCCGAAGCTGCGGAACTCGTGGTGCAGCTTCGCGTCGAGGTCGGCGTAGAGCGTCAGCAGCGCCGTCGCAACACCCGCGGAGACCGTCATGGCGATCAGCGCCGACAGACTCCGAGCTTTCCGATGAATCAGCGACCGCCGCAGCAGTGTGCCTAGCCCAAACTTGCTCAATCATCCCCCCGCAGCGTCGCTGAAGGATCGGTTCCAAGCGCGGCACGAATCGCCGGCGTACTACCCGCAACCGCCACGATCAGCGCCATCGCCACAATCACCGGCAGCAGCACCAGGTTCAGCAGAGGTTCGCGCCCGTCGCCGGGGAAGATCCTCGCGCCCAGCCACCAGGCCAGCACCGACCCAGCCAGATATCCGACTGTCCCGGTCACGACCGCCAGGAGCCCGCTCTCGGCATAGAACAGCGTGGCAATCGCAGCTTTGCTGGCGCCGAGCGACCGCATCAACCCGATCTCGCCGCGCCGCTCCAGCACTGCGGTTGCCATGGCTGCCGATACCGCAAACCCCGCCGCCAGCAACGCGGCTCCGCTAATCAGCCACATCAACCCGCTGATGCGCTCGAGGACTGTGCCTTCGCTCTGCTCCACGCGCCGCACCTGCTCTGCACTCGCACCGGGAATCGCCTCGCGAATCTGGTACGCAATCGAGTTTGCATAAGGCCGGCAGTACCAGACGTCGCGCAGCTTGGCGGACATCCTGTCCGGGTCCTGGCGGGCGAAGGCGTCTTCGGGCTTGGTGCGGGCCGAGATTTCTACACGGGAGACGTCAGGTGACCACTGAGTCAACTTGCCAGCTGGTTGAATCGAACTCATCAGAGGCGTTTGAGCGTCCAATGCAAAGAGAATTTCATTGTCAGCGGCGTCGCCCGTCGTCACAATTCCCACAATATGTCCGAGATGTTCTAGCCGGATAACGACTGAGTCGCCGACGTGCAGATCGAATTTCTGTGCCAGCTTTGAGCCGACGACAACGTCCTCTTCAAATGAATTTCCGTTCAAGACGCCGTCGTGTTCGGAGGGCCACCTCCCCTGCACCTTCCATGAAGGGTGCAGGGAAGGTGCGCCTGTTGATAGGTTTCCAAAGTGGTGATTGAACCAATATCCGACGACATCAGCGGGGACAGAATTCGGCAATCGAACGTCTTCGCTAGTGGGCATCCAACTGGCCTTTGCCTCTGCATCCGCAATCGTTGGGTTGTGGTAGATTCTGCCGGGTATCCGAAGCTCGGGGCTAACTCCGGTGATGTTGTTCGCCCAGAAGATGCCCTTCAGCTTCTCTAAGTCCGACTCTTTTAGATAAGCTCCGCCAGTTGCGGGCTTCACGTCTACCCCGCCGACTTTTACATCCAGCGAGTCGGCCTTTGGGAAGACTACGATGTTTGCACCATAGACGGCGAGTTCGCGGTGGATGCGGTCGCCGATGGTTGTGGCGAGGGCGAGCATAGCAGTGACGGCTGTCGTGCCGAGGAGGATGGCGATTCCGGCGAGGGCCTTGCGGCGGCGCTGGCGGAGGAAGGATTCGATCAGGAGGCGGAAGAACATGGGGCCTCCTGAGATAGTAGGGTCCTGATTGTGGTCGCGCCTTGAGTCGTGCTTAAGGGCACGGGTTTACCCGTGCCATAAACGCCCCGACGCTCGTTCGGCTTTAGCCGCTCGGGTACGGGTTGTCGCGGCGGCGCGAAGCGTACCTCAGCGGCTAAAGCCGTCTTGGAAGGGGATGCGGAGCGGCACGGCTGAAGCCGTGCCCTTAACAAGGCCATGTCAGTCGGTTCGGGAAGTGTCGGAACCCATGTCTCAGAATCGAGACATGGGGCACCCGCACCCGTTATGGATCGGGCCTTCAGCCCTTCTGCTCGGGGCCTGGCGATGACCTGGGGCGTTGCCCGAGGCTGGTATCGGACGCGCCGTTGGCGCTCAGCTCGCATTGCTACTTCTCGAACCGGGGGGCGACGGCCTTGAGGTCGGCGGCGGCGATGACTACCTGGCCGTTGACGATGGAGGACTTGAGTGGGATGGGGTTGCAGCCGCCTGGCTGGCCCATCGACGCGGCGTTCAGTGGGCTGGCGCACATCTTGCAGATGATGCCCTGGCTGCCCATGTA
>JAYVZU010000260.1:0-5273 GCA_043783075.1 Rhodanobacteraceae bacterium | reverse complement strand
ATGGGCGGCGTGGTCTCGTCGAAGCTGGCCTTTAGCGTCTCGTAGACCATGTGGACAAAGTGCGAGGCGTGCCCCTGAATCCGCGCCTGAGCTTCGTGGGGGTAGTAGGGTTCTTTGTCGCCCATGTCGACGTGTGGCCCTGTTACTCGCCAATAGCGATGTCCGCCGGGCCAGCGCTTCTTGTGGAAGTCGCAGTAGGCACCATCGCCGGGGTATCCCAGCTCGCCGGACCAGACTTGAACTCCCGTACTCGGATCGCGCGGAAAGACTGAGGTGGATTGCTTGTTCGGGACTTCGGTCTGCGTCGGGTACTCGCCTGCGACGGTATAGGGCTGATAGAGCGACTTGTGCTGTGGCGTCTCTGACTTTATTTTGGCGAACGTCAGTGTTCCTCTGCCCTGGGGATAGGGAGTGCGTGGAATCTCCGACTCCTCCACCAAATGCGTATCGACGAAGAAGTAGTCGAGATTGCTCTCCGCGATCGCCTCTTCGACGCCGATGCGCTTGAATGCCGGCCCAATCGAAGAGCCATCGGCATTCGCCACCGGATAGCTCCACCAACCGGCTGGCCGGTAGCCGCACTCCGGCGACCAGATGCCCCGGGGAAGCTCGCCGATGTGGCGCATATGGGTTTGGACAGCAGTTTGAATCTGAGCTCGAACGCTTTCGTCCGTGCCCAGCAGCGGCAGGTAGCCGTGGGTCGCGCAGCAGGTGATGATCTCGATCATCCCGAGCCGGTGGTAGTGCTTGAAACCTCCGACGATATCGCTGTTCAGCGCGTAGAAGTCTTCCAGCGCCTGGGTGAAGAAGCGGTGCCAAAAGCGTGCTGTATCGGCGTAGTGCGTCTCGCCGGACTGCAGGAAGAATGCCTCATCCTCACGTGCAGACACGATCTTCCGCAGCAGATACTTGGGAAACTCTTCGAGAAATGCCGGGTGTGAAAGCTGCTCCATCAGGATCGGCGACAAGCTAAGATTGCAGTTTAGCCCTATTCCATCTTTTTCAAGTCGACCAAAGACACGAAGCAGCGGGAGATACGTCTCTGCCGCTGCTTCGAGCAGCCATTCCATTCCATGCGGCCACGTGCCGTGGTTTACAACATACGGCAGGTGCGCGTGCAGCGTCAGGGAGAGGAAGCCCTTCGGCCTTTGCGGTGTGGTCGTCGCCATGTCAGGCCTCCTCTTCCAAATGCTGTTGCTCTGCGTATGAGAGGTTCTCAAGCCAAAAGGATGCTTCCGTGCCCGAAGTGTACACGAATCTCGTCAACCCGCAGCGACTTGTCCTATCTCGGCTGTAGACCCTGCTGGTCCTGCCGCGCATCGGCACCATCGGTCCGCACTTTGACCGTGATCGGCGTGGTCAGGTGGAACCGGACGACGCTCTCCGATTCAATCTGTACCTGTTGTCCCCGTGTAATGGCTTGCGAACCCGCACCGAGTCCGCCGCCAGTCGCAGCGCCGATAGCCGCGCCTTTGCCGCCGCCAAAAATCCCGCCAATGATCGCCCCAACCGCTGCGCCACCGCCGGCCTTCTCCGCTGTATTTGCTCCGCGACCCTTGCCCTTGACGCTGTACGGTTCGCTTTCGACTCCGAGGTGTTCTCCGCGCCGATTGATGCTGGTCAGCGAGACGGTGAGCATGGATGAACCCTTGAAGTGGGCCGCCTCCTGCACCGCATCTACGTGGCCCGTGATGTTGGAACCTGCTGGAATTGCCACTACGCCGTCGACCACGATATCCGAAGCCACGACCCCGGAAAACGTTGTGTCGGGCTGCGTCGTCGCACTATCCAGCGTCTGAGTCACGCGAACTGGAATCGTGCTGCCGGCAGCTACCGTCACAGTTTTGAATGTGGGCTGTGGCGGAGCAGCGGGAGCCTGAGCCGGCTTCGGCTGCAGTTGTGGCTCATTGAATGTCTGCTGCGGACGCTCGATTGGCGCAGCCTGATGCTGCGGCGGTGCTGTGTTGATCTGCGGCGTCGGCTTGGTTGCTGGAGCCTTCTTGACATCAACCGATGCGACGGGCGCGGCTGGCGCCGGAGTACCGGGCGCTGCTGGAGCCGGAGTACCGAGCATCGGCGTCGGCTGCATGCCAGCTGTCGATGGGCCAACGGTGATGTTGTTCACCACTTCCTTAATTCCCTCCACCCCGGATGCATCCCGCGCTGCCAGAGCTCTTTGCGCATCGTTTGCGACCGATCCGTTGAGCGTCACGACTCCGCCCTGCACGGATACCTGAACCGGCTGACCTGCGATTGCGCTATCTGCGGACAAGGTGCTCTGGATCTTCGTCGTCCTGGAGGCGTCATTCGCTGGCGCTTTGCAGCCCGCAAGCGTGACGGCCAACACGGTACCTGCGAGGGTAAATGTGCGAAGTTTGGAAGATTGGGAGGTCTGGTGTAACTTCACTACTGCCATGTCATTTGTTCCTTTCAGGTTCCGCTCTATTACATCAGACGCTTCAGGGTTGTGACCGGGTGCGAATCGACAAAATCTTACGACCGTGACTGGATTCTCAGTCAGCAGAAAATCGAAGGATTGGAAAGATTGGCGCAACCCCACCCCGCTCCCGGGCATCTTTCTTAGTAATAGTCGCTGGCAAGTGGACAAGCGGGATACGCCGACCTTCCATCGTATGGTTTGTCGCAGACATCACGATTTAAATATAAAGATACATACAGCATCAAGATGAGGAGATAGAAATGGCTGACAACAATAATGGTGCAAGCGGTTTGGGATGGTTCCTCGCAGGTTTGGGTTTGGGTGCGATCGTAGGCGTTCTCTATGCTCCGAAAGCCGGGCGTGAGACTCGCGAAGATTTGGTCAACAGCGCCCTGGACGCGAAGGAACGCGCAGCCGTTCTCGCACAGCAGGGTATGGACCGGGCCAATGGCTATGTCGACCAGGGCAAGCAGGTTGCCGGCGACTACGTCGATCGCGGCAAGGAATACTACGAAAAGGGCCGCTCGCAGTGGACCCAGTACGTAGAAAAAGGCAAAAGCCTGGTGCAGGATCAGCAGGATAAGTTGTCGGCAGCCGTTGAAGCAGGCAAGGATGCCTATGCCAGCAAGACGGAAGAGCACGCCAACTAGGCCAATCTTGCAGTTTGAAATATGGGGGTGGGCCGGGCGACAATGATCCCGGTTCGCCCCTCTCCGCCGTATGTGCGCCGCCTAACGTCGCGCAGACGACACAAGCGCCATCCATCAGGGAGACCCTTTCACTATGCTCACATCCAATTTGGCGACCGTCGTCTTGCTGCAAGACTCTCTCGGCACCGGAACGACCCGGCTTGTCATGATCTTCATCGGCATCGCCGCATTTGCGCTTCTGGCTCAGGCTTTCGTTATGCTCGGCATGGCGATCGGAGCGTCGAAGGCACAGAAAAAATTGCTCGGTCAGGTAGAGGAAATCAGTGCAAAGCTGATGCCGTTGCTCGATAAGTCGAATGTTCTGGTCACCGACCTGACGCCACAACTCAAGGACATAACCGCACGTGCCCAGGCAATCATAGGAAATGTCGAAGAGATTTCTGCGTTGGTGCGCGACAAGGTGAACGAGATTGGCCCAACAATCTCGGCTGCCAACGAGACACTGAACGAAGCCAACGAGACTGCTCGCAACGCCAACCGCCGCGCCCAGGAGCAGGTCGGACGCGTCAACGGGATGGTGACCGATGTGCTCGACGCAACCTCGCAGATGGGCCGAGCTATCCAGAACGGCATCACGACTCCGGTCCGGGAAGTCTCGAACATTGTGGAAGGTCTGAAGGCCGGGGTCATGGCGTTCATTCAGGGCAACCGCCGCTAATCTGCCCGAGGTACGTCATTCTGGCAACGCCAGAATCTCTGTAGTTGTTATTCGAGCCACGATATCCCGGGTACCCTTTCTCAAACTGAATCATCGTTTGAGATAGGGTACTAGTAAATCCAGCCGCCGCCCACGACTTCATCATCCTGATAAAAGATGGCAGCCTGTCCAGGCGTAATCGCCCGCTGTGGCTCGTCGAAAATAGCGATTGCCGTTCCAGGCTCGGTGCCCGGCGAGAGCGTCGCTGGCTGCGGCTCATGCCGGTGCCGAACCTTGGCGAGTACCCGGATCGGCTCCGTCAGCTCTGGAATCGAGATCCAGTTCAGGCGATCGGCCCTCAACTCCCGCGTCATCAGTTCCTGCTCGCTGCCGACCGTTACCTGGTGCGAATCGGGATGAATCGCCAGTACATACAGCGGGTTCGCGCTGGTCAGACCGAGCCCCTTGCGCTGCCCAACCGTGAAGTTGTGGATGCCCGTGTGCTGCCCCAGAACATCGCCGTTGGCAGCAACAAGCTGACCGGAACTATCCGGCATCGCCTCGCCCTGCTCGTCCAGATAAGCCTGCAGAAACGCCTGATAGTCGCCGCCGGGGATAAAGCAAATCTCCTGCGAATCGGGCTTGGTCGCGACTTCGAGCCCAGCCTCGGACGCCATTACACGGACCTCGGGCTTGCGCATCTCGCCGAGCGGAAACAGTGTGTGGGCCAGCTGATCCTGCGTCAGGCCGAAGAGAAAATAGGTCTGATCCTTCGAGCGATCGGCGGGCCGCGACAGAATCCAGCGGCCGCGCTCCGGATCGAAGTGGTTTCGCGCATAGTGGCCGGTGGCGATGCGGGTCGCGCCGATCTGCCGCGCCGTCAGCAGCAACTGGTCAAACTTGAGGTGGTTGTTGCAGAGCGTACAGGGAATCGGTGTGCGCCCGGCCAGATACTCGCTGACGAACGGCTTGACGACATCGGCCTCGAACCGCTCCTGCTGGTTGACCATGTAGTAGGGTATGTCGAGCTTGTCAGCCACGCGCCGCGCGTCGTAGACGTCGTCGATGGAGCAGCAGCGCCCCTGTACCGCCTCCGGCATACCCTCGTGGCCGGAGAGCCGACGCTGATTCCAAAGCTGCAATGTCAGGCCAACGATGTTGTGGCCCTCCGAGCGCAGAAGAGCGGCGACAGCAGAGGAGTCGACTCCCCCGGACATGGCAACGGCAATGGTCTCGGACTGCATGATGATTAGATGATACGTGGTGTCGCTGGACGCATACAAAACAAGGCGTTACGGGGACCAGATGGATCAAAACCTGAATTAAGGACAAATACGCACAACAACGCTGTCATTCTGGCACAGCCAGAATCCGGTATTGGCTCTTCTCAATGTTTATCCGACTCCTTCAGCAAATCAGCTAGGTATCCCTTCCAAAGTTTTGCCACTGTGTGGGTTCCGTGACCGCGGGTGTCATCGGAGATTGG
>JAYVZU010000259.1:0-1713 GCA_043783075.1 Rhodanobacteraceae bacterium | reverse complement strand
GGCGGTCCAGAATGGAATGAATCTGCTCTGTGGTCGGCATATTCGACGCCGCCACCATGTCGTACCCCAGCAGCGTTACGCGAACAATGCGGCCCTCCGACGGGATCGAGTAGATCATCCGGCCCGCGTAGTCTTCTTTCCCCGTCGCATTTGCATCCAGATACTTCGTGAGCCGCTCGCGATTGAACGTGCCGTCAAACACCTCGGTAAATCCCACCGGGCCATTCGGCCCCTTCGGATCGGGCATGCGGTGCAGCGCAAACGCCACATCATCGATATCGCGTTCCGGCAGAATCCCAGTCGCGTCGATGAATTCTTTGAACGATGCCGGCGAAATTGGCTTCTCATCGAAGTGCGTAAACGCCCGAACCGGCTTCAGGTTGACGTACAAGATCGCGTCCGACTCCGGCAGCAATCGTGCCACCTCCGGCGGAGCCTCATGCCGCAGATACACCGCCACCGCAAGGGCGCAAATAAACGCGAGTACAGCGAGAAGGGTAAAGGTAGTGCGCTTGCGCATCGCAATCAGTCTACAGAAGTGCGAGGGAAGAGGGGGTAGGGAAGAGGGAAGAGGGTGCTTTGTTTGTGCCGACTCTTCCCTCTTCCTTTTTCCCTTCCTACCCTTTGTTCAACTTCTTTTTCAACCCATCCGCCGCCGAATACAGCCTTCCAAAGGTGGCTTCCTTCGCCCGATCCTTGCTCAAGGAGACGCCAGGAGCCGTCGGATTGATCCCCAGCTTCCGCAGGTACTTGTTCATCCGATGAGCCCCAATCGCCGCATTATGCCGGCGCTTGAAGTTGATCGACACAGACACCGAAACCCCGTTGCCGTTCTGCAGCCAGTGCGGGAAACACGCCGGATTGAAGACCCCATTGCCTGGCTTCAACGTGTATTGCCACTGTCCAAACGGCATCGAATCCGGGTAGTTGATCTTCGGCAGCCTACCGGTCCAGTAAAGCTCTAAGTGCTGCTGTGTCAGCACATCCGCAGCATTTCCGTCGTAGATATAGGCCAGCTTCTCGCCGTGAATCTGCGCCAGGAAGTTTGTCTCGCCGTCCATGTGATAGGGCGTGATTCGCCCTGGAGACGTCACAAAAATCGTCATCGTCGGGTCGTAGTACACGCTGGCGATATCGACGCCGGTCAGTTCCGAGAGCTCCGGAATCATCTGCTTCAGAATCCCGCCATAGACCGCGTCTTCATGGATTCGCTTCAGAATCACCCAGTTCTTGCCGCTCTCGATCTCCGCCAGCGCCTGCACCAGAGTCGTGCCCTCGGGACGCGCACCAAACCAGGCGTTTCTGTCCGGCTCTCCCGATTCGTAGTGACTCTTGTTGTGCTTCGAGTTCGAGAGCCGCTCCGCAGCCTCCAGTAGCGCGCCCAGCTGGAACGCCGGATGCTCATGCAGATTGTGCCGAAACTCAAACGGCACCGCATCGAAGTTCTCGACAAACAGTGCGCGCTCTTCCAGCGAGTCGTCGAATAGACGCTTCGGAAATGTGTCTGAAGCTGGGCGGGGCATCGTCAACACCTGAGCGGCCTTCCTGTGAGTTCAGACTCCGGGAAAAATGAGATAAATGCAAATGTCCGCACGAGTTTTTCGACCGTGCGGTTCCAAGTCAAGCAGCCTTGCACCTATCGTTTTACGCCGCCCCAGCCCTCTACCAACATCCCAACTTCGAGCTATTACGGCGGTCACCGCGTTGGAACTA
>JAYVZU010000258.1:0-5289 GCA_043783075.1 Rhodanobacteraceae bacterium | reverse complement strand
TCGTCCTCTCTTGGTACTCGGGAACCGCCGGCCCACTCGCCACTCCACCCCGGGGCCTCGGTCTTGGATTCGGATTGTGCGTCACAATCCAAACTGTCAGCGATCCGGAAGCAAGCGGTGCCAGCAGCGGACTCACATCCGCACTCTGCCCACAGCATGCAAACGTAAACGCGAACAGCGCAATCCCAGCCAGTCGACGCATCCCAGATTCCCACTTGCCTCAACGGAGGTCATTCTGAGCAAAACGAAGAATCTCAGTATCTCGCTCGGTGTCAGCTCTAGGTTATACGGACTCTCCCCACCCTCAGCCGTTATCGCAACCTAACGAACTTCCTCAAACTCCAACTTCAACTCCCCACCGACCAACTCCGCCTTCACCCCGGCCATCGACTCCACTACCCAATCCGCGCCCGCCGCATAAAGCTCCTCAGCACGATGCGTCCCCAGCACCGCCAGCACCCGACACCCAGCCGCCGTACCTGACCCAACACCGCTCGGCGCATCCTCCACCACTACACACTCGGTCGGCGCAAACCCCAGAATTTCAGCGCCGCGCATATACGGCTCCGGATGCGGCTTGCCATTCACCACGTCGTTCCCCGTAATCATCAGCTCTGGCTGCGGCAACCCCGCGACCTTCAACCTGGCCACCATCAACCGCCGCGTCGCCGACGTCACAATCGTCCACCGATCACCCGGCAGCGAGCCCAGCAACTCCTTCACCCCCGGCAACACCGCCAGGTCGAAGACATCCTCAATCTCCATATCCTCAATCAGCTTCAACCCCTCGGCGGCCTGCGCCTCCGTAAAATCTGGACGAAGCTGCATCATCACCTCAAAAGCCCGCGTCCCGTGCGGAATCGTATACTCCGCCGCATTCGGCACCCCATAGTGCGCCGCCCACCGCCGCCAGCAACGGTTCACCGACCCAATCGAGCTGATCAGCACCCCATCCATATCAAACAACAAACCCTTAGCCAAAACAATCACAACCCACCCAATCCTTCTTCAGCATCCAGACGTTTCGCTCATAGCTGATAGATAAAAGCTGACAGCTCTGGGAATATGGCTCTGGTCTTACTCAACCCCCCAGCACAAACTTCTCCGCCACCTTCAACACCTCCCCAACACTAACCACGGAGCAGCTCTCGCAATACACCCGCAGCAACGGCTCCGTCCCGCTCGCTCTCAACAGCAACCACGTCTCGGCCGCATTCGGCTTGCCGGTGCACGCAGTGTTCTCCAGGAAGAACTTGATGCCATCCAGTGTCTCCACCTTCAGCACCTTCATCCCCGCAAACTCATCGCCAACCTTCGTCTCGCTCGCCCGCCGAATCGCCGACTGCTTCAACTCGTCGTTGATGTGCATGTCGATCCGCCCATACTGGTGCTCGCCGAACTCCTCCTGCAGCGACGCCACCAGTTCGCCGAGCGTCATCTTCTCGTCCGCCATCACGTTCGCCAGCAGCAGCGAGTTCAACAGCCCATCCCGCTCCGGCAGGTGCTTGCTGATCCCAACGCCGCCCGACTCCTCGCCGCCGATCAGAATGTCCTCCGTCAGCATCAGGTCGCACACATACTTGAAGCCGATCCCATGCTCATGCAGCTTACGACCATGCTTCGCCGCAATGCGGTCCAGCATCTTCGTCGTGTTGAACGCCCGCGTCACCTCGCCCGGCCACTGCTTCCGCTCCAGCAACCACTTCAACAGGATCGCGAAGATCTTATGCGCGTCCACCACATTGCCATGCTCGTCCACCGCGCCGATGCGGTCTGCATCTCCATCCGTCACAAATCCCGCATCACACTTCTCCGCCTGAACCCGCACCTGTGTCTCAGCAATGTGCGGCAGAATCGGCTCCGGATTGATCCCCGGAAACGCCGGATTGATCTCCGACCGCATCTCCACAAATGGAATCCCAGCCCTAGTAAAGATCCCTGCCAAAACTCCCCGCCCTGCGCCATACATGCAGTCATGCAGAAAGCGATATCCAGAAGCCTTGATCGTCGGCAGATCGGCAAACTTCTCAATCGCCGCAATATAAACCGGATTAAAATCCACTTCGACAACCGCAGCCGGAGTAGCTGCATCCGCCAGCGGCTTATCCAGATAGGTCTCGATCGCTGCAATAATCGACGGCTTGCCCGATCCGCCGTAGCTCGCCTTGTACTTCACGCCGTTCCACTCCGCCGGGTTGTGGCTCGACGTAATCATCACGCCGCCCGCCGCCCCGCGTTCCCGCACCGCAAACGACAGAGCCGGAGTAGGCGTCACACGATCCGCCAGGAACACCGGAATCCCAGCCCCAGCCAACACTTCGCCCACAATCTTCGCAAACGCCTGCGACTTGAAGCGCGTATCCCACCCAATGCAAACACCCTTGGCCGCGTCTTCCGCGGCCAGCACATAGTGCGCAATCGCCCGTGCCGCTACACGCACATTCTCATGCGTAAAGTCATCCGCGATAATTCCGCGCCAGCCATCCGTCCCAAACTTGATTACGCTCATCCGCCCACCCAATTTGCCGCCATTCTGGCAAAACCAGAATCTCCGTATTTGTCCTGACTACCCACTACCAACTACTCACTGCCACTGCCTCTAAATCAAGTCTTCCCGCTTCAACTCGGTATGAACCATCCGCACGATCTTGCTGACGTCCTGCGAACGTTCCCGAGTCGTAATCAGCAGCGCATCCGGCGTCTCGACAACCACCAACCCGCTCACCCCCAGCAGCGCCACCAGCTTGCCCGGCGCATACACGTAGTTGCCCTTGGACTGGATCGCCGCGATCCCGTTCGTATTCCCGTCGATCACGTTGTCGTCATTAGCCGTCCCCAGGTGCTCATGCAGCGACGCCCACGACCCCAGGTCGTTCCAGCCAAAGTCCGCTGGCAGGCAAAAAATGTTCGACCGGTTCTCGCCCTTCGCCGACCGCGGCTCCAAAACCGCATAGTCCACCGAAATGTTCTCGCACTTCGGGTACTCCTCGGCGAAGACCTTCTCGAAGTCAGGAGTTCCATGCGCCGCAGCAATCGCCTCCAGAATCGGAGCCATATCCGGCGCATGCTCCCGGATCGCATTCGCTAAAGTCCGCGCGCTCCAAAGAAAGATTCCGCCGTTCCACGCATAGTTTCCGGCGTTGATAAACCGCTCCGCAGTCGTATAGTCCGGCTTCTCGCGGAACCGTCGAACCCGTCGCACCGGCACTGCATTGGCGCACTCCTCCGACAGAAATGCGCCCTGCTCGATATACCCGTACCCGGTCTCAATGCGTGTCGGGGGCACACCCAGCACCACCATATACTCGCCCGAAGCGGCCAACCGAACACCCGCCCAGATCACTTCGGCAAAGCGCTTGATATTCGAGACCACATGGTCCGAAGGAAAGATCCCAATCACCGCATCCGGATCAGTCTTCTCCAGCAAAAACGCGGTCAATCCGCATGCCGGCGCAGTATTCCGGGCACAAGGCTCGCTCAAAATATGTTCCGCGGCAATCGTCGGCATCTGCTCCGAGATCGTCTTGTCCAGCCAGTGGTTCGTGACCACCCACACGTCGTCAGCCTTCGCCACCGGCAGCAATCGTGTCAGCGTCTGCTGAATCATCGTGTCGTCGCCATCCAGCGCCAACACCTGCTTCGCACGAGCCCTGCGGCTGCGCGGCCAAAATCTCGTCCCACTCCCACCGGCCAGAATGACCGGGGCAAACCGAATGTGCTCAAGTGCCATACAACAATGGTAGTTGAAACCCGCCCCCAACCCAAATCCTGAAACATCTTTCTCAACGCAATCAGAGCAAAGAAAAGCGGGAAGGTCCACCACGGATCCCGTAGCATACCGTCCCGCTTTCCTTAGCGCCCTTTGCGTTAGGCCGTTGCCTTTGCCCTACGACATCTTCGCAAACCACTCCCGCATGCTCTCAATGCCCTTATCGATCACCTCAGGCGCAACCGCATACGACAACCGGATATGCTGCGTCGTCCCAAACGGCTCGCCCGGAACCGCGACCACGAACGCCTCGCTCAGCAGCCGCGAAGCCACATCCGAAGCAGTCGTCAAACCATTCTTGCCAAAGAACGCCGACACGTTCGGATACACGTAAAACGCACCCTGCGGCACCGTGCACGTGATACCCGGAATCGTCTTGAAACCAGCAATGATGCGGTCCCGCAGCTCAATGTAGTTCGCCTTCATCTCGCTCACGCAATCCTGCGAAGAGGTCAGCGCAGCAATCGATGCACGCTGCACAAACGTCGCCGCATTCGAGGTCGACTGCGACTGCAGCTTGCCCATCGCCGAAATAACGACCTTCGGTCCCAGCGCAAAACCCGCACGCCAGCCCGTCATCGCATACGTCTTCGAGAGCGAACCCAACACGATGATGTGCTCCTTGCAATCCGTGTACGAAGCGCCGCTCACAGCCTTGCCTTCGAAGTTCAGATACACGTAGCACTCATCCAGCAGCACATACACGCCACGCGCATGCGCCAGGCGCACAATCGCCTCCACATCCTCGGCAGCCATCACCGCGCCCGAGGGATTCGACGGCGTATTCAAAATAATCGCCTTTGTCTTATCCGTCATCGCGGCTTCGATCATCGCTGCCGTCACACGGAAATTCTCGCTCTCCGACGACTCCACATACTTCACCACGCCACCCGCATACTGGATGATGTCCTTGAACGAAACCCAGTACGGCACTGGCAGAATCACTTCATCGCCGTGGTCCACCAGCACCTGGATCGCGTTGAACAACGCCAGCTTGCCGCCGGTCGTAAACACGCATTCATCGGCCGCATAATCCGTGCCAAAATCCTCTTTATGCCGAGCCACGATTGCCTTGCGAATCTCCGGGATGCCGGCAACCGCGGTATAGCGCGTGTAGCCCTGGTTGATCGCGTCAATCGCCGCATCCTTGATGTGGCGAGGCGTCTCAAAGTGCGGCTCACCCGCAGCAAAATCCGAGAGCTTCACGCCCGAGGCTTTCAGGCGGAGCGCCTCGGCGGCTATCGCCATAGTGGCTGATACTTCAATGCGGTTGATCCGGTCGGTAAGAATCTTGGTAGCGGTCACTGTGCTCATAACAATAGTCTTTCAGATTTGTCGCCCAAAATAAACCAGTCAGGCGAGATTCCCCCTCAACCTCGGTCCGAAGCCAAATAAACCGCCACCGCCCCCACCAGCCCAACTCCAACCACTCCCATCCCAACCATCACCAATCCCCACCCCGAAAACGCTGCACCCCACGAAATCGCCTCAATCCGCCCCATCCACTCGCTGCTATGGCG
>JAYVZU010000257.1:0-5292 GCA_043783075.1 Rhodanobacteraceae bacterium | reverse complement strand
CATCGAAAGCCCCCGGATAGTACAATAGGTGGCCGCCGCTGAGCGGAGCAAAGCAGGTGTCCAGGTGGTAAAAGCGCGGATCGACCAGGTGCAGCGAGGTCATCTCCGCCTTCCACGCGTCGGCGACATGCCGATGGCTGTACTTGCAGGTGCGAGCGCCATGAGCCAGCCAAAGGTGGCGGCCGAGCGGATCGAACATCGCATCGCCCTCTCCTTCAAAACAGGTCTCACGCGGTGTCTCCCAGATCAGGAACCCTGCATCTTCCAACCACGTCCGCAGGTGCTGCTCCTCGGGCTGACGTTGCGCGTGAGCAAAGCTTGAGAGCGCTGCCACCCCAAAGTTCACCACTGCGCCGTGTGCCACAAACGTCATGTCCGGCGAACCCTGCCGTGGATGCAGCAACTTCACATCCGCAACCTGACGGAGTGCCGCATACAGACCCTTCCATTGCGAAAACGATGTATCTCTGGATGCCCGGTGCAGGTTCCCCGCCATCCAGGGGTTGATGACATAATCCACGTCGAACCATTCCGGCGAACACATCAAATAGGTAGGCCGAGAGAAGTGCGTCGACGGTGCACCTCCCACCATCAACGCTGCAGAACCTTCAGTCTTACGCACAAGTTACCTCACTTCCGCTGAAGAGTCTGCCCCTCCCCACCCATAATAGTCAACCCCCCAGGGGTACTATTCGGTACACCTTTGGGGGAGAATCACCCTGTATTCCACAAACGCAAAAAAGAGCCCCGAAGGGCTCTCTCGTAACGCTTTCATCCTGGCAAACCTGGATGAAAGAATTTACGTTTGCTTACAGCTTCTCAAAGAAATCGCAGGCCGAGCAGGAGATATACACTCCGCCGGGAATGCCGCGCTCGCGGTCCTTAACACGCTTCACAATGCGCGTCGCTTTGGAGCACTTCGGACAATCCGTGCTCTTGTTCGTATCCATGACCTTCTTGCGGTCGCCGGTCTTTGCAATCTTAGACATCTGTGCTCTCCATGATTCCACTTAATTTGGACCACATGCGTATATGGTGGCGTGAAAGCACCGCCACCCCTGTGTTGAAGCACAGTTTCTGCAAGGAGGGTTCCAACCTCGAGTTTACACCAGATTTCCACCGCATCCGACTGTCGTATCGATCAAAACTACTGCGGTGGAGCAGGCGGTGTTATGTCCACCGGCCCCTCGCTGACCGGCTGCTTCAGCTCCGGCATCTGAACCTTCCGCATCCCCGGAACACCAGACTGTGCCGACGTAGGAGTCTTATCCTCATCCGGCAACTTCAGCGACGGTGCCAAATCCTTCCCTTCGGCCCCCTCCACATCTCCCACCGCAACCATCTTTGGCGGCGGAGTGTAGCCCTCCATCTCATCCTGATCGTGGACCTCGATCGCCTTACCCAGCGCGGCGATCTTCACCTGGCTCACCCGATCCCCCACAAACCGTACAAACTCCATCGTCTGTGGCTGATGCCCGTAAATCCAATCTTCATAACGCTCGCTGCCCATCCCCTCGCGCATCTTCGTCTCGGGCTGACCCAGCGCCGCAAGCACCATCCGGTGGTTCATCCCCACCAAAACCTCGTGCGACGCAATCGCGCTCTTCAGCGGTGCCGGCAGTGTCTCCGCATAAGCCAACTCGCCCGTCTTCGCACCGAAGTCGATCACCGGCTGCAGCAGCGCCTTCACCTCCGGCGCCGAGATCTCCGGAACTCCGCCCTCAAACACCAGCAGAATCCGGCATCCCGTAGCTCCCTGATCCAGAGTCGGAGTCTGCGTCTGCACACCACCCACGCCAATCTGAATATGCCGCATAAAGCGGTGTGGTGGGTAAGGTCCACCGTTCAGGTCGATCACCAGATGGTCGCCCTTGAACTCCAGCGCCGTCACCATCACGCGATCCCCCGGCATCGCGGTAGTTCCCTTCTTGTAAATCAACTCTTTATAAAGCTCAGCGCGAGGCGTCAGATTCCCATTAGCGTGCAGCGTCAGAATCACACCCAGCGGCAGGACGCGGTGCGCAAATCCCTGCTCCGAACCAAGGTCGCGCATCAACTCACGCCGTCCACGCTCCGTCAGCCGGCTATCCGGCAGCTCGACGTGCGTCGGAGTAAAGTCCGTGGCGATATCAGCCGTCGCGGTCTTCTCGCCCACCGTAAAGACTTGCGCGTTTACTTGGTAACAGGAAAGCGCGAGCAGCAAACCACCTGCCGCGATCATTGCCCGTCTGTGGCCCAGCGGAGTCATCTCAGCACCTCAGATGCTAGAAGATTGCTCCATTTTTACGCGATTTGCAAATCATCTTTTTGTCACGGCGGTCCCAATTTGGCACCAGCCAAATGTAACCAGATCGGGCATCTATATTTGAGGCGGAATCTCAACCACAGACCGAGCCTGCGAAGTCGTCGGAAGTATCTGCACCAGCGACGGTGGAGACGCAGCCTTCTCCATCGCCACATGCGCCGCCGGAGGAGCCACAACAACCTCGTACCCAGCCGATTCCAGCGTCGGTGCTGTGTAGTGCCACGCATACTCCCGCGTCGCGCGATACAACATCGCCATCCCGCCCAGCATGACGAAAAACGTCAGAAACGCCGCATCCAGACCAAACGCTCCACCCGTCAGCCATCGCGGTCCAGAGGTATACATGTCGGTCGGCGAACCAAACTCAGCCCGCCCGGCAACCGGCAAACCAAGTGCCAGCGCCATCACAGCGCGATACCCAAAGTGCAATCCCCAGCCCAGCCAAAGACCATAAGTCCTCAGCCAGGCCATCGCCAGCAGCAGACCAAACATGGTGCAGTCGATCAGCCCCAGCATCGCATTGCGAGGCGTATTCGCAGCAATCACCAGAACCGAAAACAGCACCGAAATCATCACCGCAGCCCAACTCGGCCCGACCGAATCAATCAGCCGTCGAAATGCATAGCCGTGGAAGACGACTTCCAGCGCCAGTGTTCCCGCCAGAACGCTAGCCGTCGAAACCAATAAAGCAATGGCCGTATTGGAATTCCACACAAACTGCGCATGAAGATGCCCGCTCAGCAGGACCGGCAGAACCACCGCCAGACACAGCCCCCAACCAATCGCGACGCCGACAGCCCACTCCACCTGCCAGCCAGCCCGCTTCGGCAGCGGCAACGCCTGGTCTGAATACCGGCTCCGAGTAGCAATCCAGTCCAGCGCTCGAAACCCAACCACCGCCAGAAATAGTAGAAAAAGGTTTTCCAGCAGCGACTCCGCCATCCCAAGCTGAAACCGCACAGCGATCCCCGCCGCAGCACGTTCCGCAATCACGTTTGCCGCCGCCGCCCAGGCCATGGCGGTCACGAAGAGCGTAAACTGCATACCACGCGGCATTGGGTTGGTGCCAATTAGATTCGTCTGATCTTGCAACCGTGTCCCCTGCTTCGAAAAGCTTTCGGCCTACGCCGATTCCCTAAGCCGATTCATAGAACTGAGCCATATTGCGGAATTTGTCATACCGCCGCGTAAGCATCTCATCCAGCGGCATCGACTTCAACTCGCCCAAATGCTGTATCAGTCGAGCATCCACCAGTTCGAACGCCCGTATCGGATCAGCTTGCGTACCACCCTCCGGCTCCGCAATCACTTCATCAACGCAACCCAGCGCCAGCGTATCCTTCGCCGTGTACCGCAGCGCCGCCGCCGCCTGCTGCTTGCGAGTCGCGTCCTTCCACATAATGGACGCGCAACCCTCCGGTGAGATCACCGAATAAATCGCATTCTCCAGAATCAGAACCCGGTCCGCGACAGCCAGCGCCAACGCTCCGCCAGATCCACCTTCACCAGTAATGGTCGCGATGGTCGGAACCCGAAGCTGCGACATCTCCAACAGATTCCTGGCGATCGCCTCACCCTGCCCACGCTCTTCCGCGCCGATCCCCGGGAAAGCCCCTGCCAGATCCAAAAACGTAAACACCGGCCGGCCAAACTTCTCCGCCAGCTTCATGCACCGCAGCGCCTTCCGATACCCCTCGGGCTCCGGCGACCCAAACTTCCGAGCCACCCGTTCCTTCAGCGTCCGCCCCTTCAGGTTGCCGATCACCATCACCGGTTCGCCATGGAAGCGCGCCATGCCAGCCGTCATCGCGGCATCATCGCCAAACGCCCGGTCGCCATGAATCTCGCTGAAATCACTAAACAGTGCTTCGATATAGTCCATGGGATAGGGCCTTGCGGGATCCCGTGCCAACTCTGTCCTGACCCACGCCTCGGGGACAAGCGCCGCCGGCGCCGCTTTGGTAAGTTCGAAGTCTGCCATCCAATCCATTGTATCGGACTCAAGCCCTACCCCGCGCCCCCACGGGAGGTCATTCTGAGCGGAGAGAAATGCGACCGCTAAATTTTGTTTGTGCGGACCAGATAAACCTACGGTACCCGTCCGAATCTCAGTATTTCGCCCGAATCGCCACCACACTCCACCCACCCACAATCCGGTCATCCCGAGCGAAGTTCGTCGAACTGGACGAACGCAGTCGAAGGACCCCGACGGAGTTCAGGCCTGACTTCACCTTTCGACCCTCTCCTCCAAAGGGGCCCGGAGCGGTCAGCCAACGTACCAGTGCCGACGTTTATACGGTCTTTCGTACATCGGAACTCGTTGTCGAATCCGTTGGATCAAATCAGTCGTGTCGAAAGATGTATCACCCGCAACAATCACAACACCCGATTTCCCGCGAATATAAAAGGTGTTTGTGGATGCGCGATAGTTGTAGGGCCTTTCAACGTGATCGATGTCCGACCACACTATTTTGCTTTCTCGCCACACCATGGAGCGAAGCCGCAACCCAACGTCGTCCAGGAGAATTTCACAGGCTCCTAATGGCCAAAACGCAAGACACGCAAGTCCGAGAACGAGAAACAGGACTTCAAGAAAATATTCGCCTGTCATGATATTCCGTACACCAGCTCTTACTACAGCTAGATCAACCAGAAACGCCCCAACGAAAAGGGTTCTAATGACTGGCCTCATCCGATAGCGAACGATATTTCCGCCTGTCCGTGGCGTGCCACCGATGAGAAATAGGTATCTGGAGAGAGATGGAACAAGCAGAGCCAATACCAAGATCGTGAAGCCGATCACGACCCGCCCAACGGCACTGACAACCATAACTGAATCCCCCTTTCCCGCGTCGCGATTCTAAGACATCCCACCAATTCCCAAGTCCTTAAGGAGCCTCTGCGTAGGCGGTTGATTTGTTGACCACTTCGATTCCTCGCTGGAGGTGTAACTGTTGAGCTGATTTGGGCGGATCTTGAGGTTGCTT
>JAYVZU010000256.1:0-1720 GCA_043783075.1 Rhodanobacteraceae bacterium | reverse complement strand
ATAGACCGCGCGAATCTCTATCAGCAAAGCCGTCTCGCTCAGATGGCGCCGTGGGAGTATCTTCTTTCCGCCGCGCCCGGTGCAGACGATATCCCGACGCGCTCACGCTCAGAACCTGGCACTGGACGCATACCGGCCAAAGCAGCTTGTTCTTCTCCATCCGCTCCGAGCTCACCTGCTCGCTGCTAACGCCACGCAACTGACCAGCCTTATCCGCCTTCACCCAGTTCGCCAGCGTCTGCTCGACGATGGCCAGCGACTTCGCCGCAGCCGCCACCCTCTGTCCAGAGGACACCAGCCGCACCGCCCCTGCTTGTACTCCAACGTATACCGACGCCGCGTCAACTTCTCCATCACACTCTCCTCATCGCAATTACAACAGCTCGCTATGGGAGACGTTTTCAGCGGGCAAGATCAGTCGGTAGAGGTTTAAAGGCCGTGCATCCACGCGGAAGATACGCAAACGGAAACAAATACCGCAATGATTGCGACTTAGGCTTATTAGAGAGCGAAAGATGGGGGTCCCAATGCTCTTGACAATTTGCATTTGTTTTCATAGTCAGGCTAAATAGATTTGTTCGAAACCTCGAACAAAGTGAAAACAAATGAAGACGTCCACTCAGCTGGTTCGAACTGTATCGATTAGCGGTCTTACGGCCATGGCAATCTTACTTGTCTTTGCGATCACGGCTGTTCTCAATATGAACCTCGCGGCGCAGGTTTCTGCACACGTTCCTACGGCGGACACTGAGCTTCGCGTGGCGGCATTGGTTGGCAAGATGACCCTAGAAGAAAAAGTCTCTCAGTTGCAAAATCATTCGGCCGCTATTCCGCGGTTGGACGTACCCGAATATGACTGGTGGAGCGAGGGTCTCCATGGAGTTGCTCGATCAGGCTATGCGACGGTATTTCCTCAGGCGATCGGACTCGCGGCGACTTGGGACATTCCTCTGATTCGGCAGGTCGCGACGGCCATCAGCACCGAGGCTCGCGCAAAGAACAACGAAGCACTGCGCAAAGGTATCCGTAGCATTTATTTCGGGCTCGACTTCTGGTCTCCTAACATCAACATCTTCCGCGATCCGCGCTGGGGACGAGGCCAGGAAACGTATGGCGAAGATCCATTTCTTACAGGCCGCCTCGGTGTTTCATTTGTGGAGGGGCTACAAGGCGACGATCCTACCTACTACAAAGTCATCGCGACTCCAAAACACTTCGCGGTCCATTCGGGTCCTGAGAGCACCCGCCACACCGCAAACATTGACGCTTCGCCGCATGATCTTGAAGACACCTACCTACCAGCATTTCGCGCTACGGTCACGGAAGCCAAGGCCGGCAGTGTAATGTGCGCGTACAACTCCGTCGACGGGCAGCCTGCATGCGCGAATACGATGCTACTGCGAGACACGTTGCGAAAATCCTGGGGCTTCAATGGCTACGTAACCTCTGATTGTGCAGCCGTCACGGACATCTCCGCCGGCCACAAATTTTCCCCCGACCTTGAGCACGCCTCAGTTGCCGCCATCTATGCCGGCACAGACAACAGCTGCGGCAGAGAGTACGCGGTCCTCGTTAAAGCTGTAAAGGACGGTCTGATCAGCGAGAAAGAATTGGATGTCCCGTTGAAACGCCTGTTCATGGCGCGCTTTGAACTCGGCCTGTTCGATGACGCGGCAAAAGTGAAGTACGCGCAGATTCCCTTCTCCGCAAATGACTCGCC